>CAJGCS010000093.1 GCA_904501965.1 uncultured Bacilli bacterium
TACCTACAAGTACGACTCTATTCATAAGTCACCTCGATTAATCAGCTACTGTAATGTAACGAATGATAGCTTCTTTGATATTAGCAACACGTTCGAATTCTTTAACAGCTTCTGGAGTTGCATTTACGTTTAATAATACATAAAAGCCTTTTTTCTCACCAGCGATTTCGTATGCTAATTCTCTAAGTCCCATGTTTTTAACATTTAAAACTTCTGAAGCGCGAGCAGTGAATACTTCACTAACTTCTGCAACTAAAGCTTCTCTAGCTTGTTCGTCTAGATTAGGACGAATGATAAACATAACTTCATACTTTTTCATTTATTTTACCTCCTTTTGGTCTATCGGCCTAATTAAAAATTAAGCAAGGGGAGAAAACATCGTTTTCTCAGCTCTATTATTATATCACAAACGCTGTGTTTTGTAAAACAATAGGCATTTTTTAAATATCATATTTTGTAATTAATTCTTGTGGAACTTTCTTAACTATTCTTAAGATTGGAAGTATTCCTACAAAAAGGATTATTGCAAAAATCAATACTAAACTTCCACCAAGTGTGATTATGTCAAGTGCGTAATCCGCAAACACTCCATTAGTTGCAATCATAAAGATAATTGCACCTAAATAACCAGGCAGCGAGAAAATTGTTGTAATGGTTGCAAGTTCTATAAACTGCATTCCGATTACTGTGCTATTTCTCATTCCAAGTGCTCTAAAAATTGCTATTTCTTTAATTTTACTAATTGTACTTGATCTCATTAAGAAATAAAGCATAATAAGTGGTGCAATAAATGCAATTAAACTTACTAATGCAATTGTTAAAGTTACACCTAAATATTTTTGTTCATATGCTCTTTTTGATATATCATATTCACTTCTAAATTCTAGTACATCTTTATCAAAATCTTTAATTACTTGTCGATAATCTGATGTATAAACATAAAATTCTGCACTACCTAAACTTTCTTCATTATCAAATATTACATTAAACATACGGTGTTTTAATAGCTCAATTAAAGTTTTTTGATTTAATGCAGCTATTATTCCATCATCATTTGGGTAAACATAACTATATTCATCACCTTGTGGGCTTCTATAAATCTTATATTCAATTCCATAATATTGATATGTACTTCTATTATAGTAATTATAATAAGTTTGTTTATGAAGTTTTATTTCATTATCAGGAATTGTATTATCTACCATAATTCCTTTATATGAATAATTTAACTTATCAACTATATCAGTCTTAACATAGATGTTTAAGCTTTGTTGGTCAGTAATACCTGCGATTTTATAAGTTACACCATTAATAAGAATTTTTTGTTGAAGAATTGCTTTTTCTGTTTGATAGTTTTTAGCTTCAACTCTTAATAAATGTTCAATTAAGTATTTATCAATAATAACACTTCGATCATCAAGTTTATTTAATAGCTCTTTATCAATATTAAAATTACTTGCATCTTGAATTAAAGCACTGATTTGAACTTTGTCTGCTACTGTATCACTAGATCCTTCATATAGTGTTGTTGTAATATGAACATCAGGAACACTAAATACAAAACGATAAACATCATCTCTTGATGTAATTTCTTTAAACTTTTGATTGAATGTTTCTCTTTTTATATTGTTTGCGGTTACTTTTAATAAGTCTTTATTTGTTTTCATGAATTTTGTTTCATCAATTGAACCAAAACCTCTTAATAAACCAACTGATAAAGTTAGTAATAATGCAGATAATGTAAATGCAAGTAATACAAACATTTTAATTGTTTTACCTGAAAAAAGTTTAATAATACTTTCTTTTACTAATTTAATTACGTTTAGACGGTATCTACATTTTAATTTTGACTTATCAATCGGATCGATTTTAACTTCTTCTTTATCAATGATTGGAGTTTTATAATCTTCTTTCTTTAAGTAATCAAATTTAACTAAACTCTTTTCATCAACAATTCGAACTTCCATGTTTGATTTTGTTTGAATTAATACTTGATTGTTTCTAATAACAAAATCAATTTTTACATTACCAGATTCACCATCTGAGTATTTATTAACAACAGTTTCGTCATTTTTATAAAGTTCATCTTTTTGATAGTCACCTAAATGAATTAAGTTTTCATCATCATATGAATACTCTGTACTCATTGCATCATTTAGTTCATCTTTTACAATTACACCATCTTGAATTTCAAGAATTCTATCAGAATATGCATATGCAAGTTCTCTTTCATGTGTAACCATAATAACTAAACGATCATTAGCAATTTCTCTTAAAATACTCATAATAATAACTGTATTTTTACGGTCTAAGTTACCAGTTGCTTCGTCTGCTAAAATTATTTTTGCATCTTTAACAATTGCACGAGCAATAGAAACTCTTTGCATTTGTCCACCACTTAAATTTTTAGCTAAGCGGTTTTTATATTTATCCATTTTAACAACTTTTAAAGCTTTTATAGTTCTTTCTTCAATTTCTTTTTTGTCTTTAATTCCTAGCATTTGTAATGAGAATGCTACGTTTTCAAAAACAGTCATACTATTGATTAAGTTATAATTTTGGAAAATATAACCAAAATACTTATTTCTTATATCATCCATTTTATTAGCGTTATACTTTTTAATTGTGATTCCATCAATTATAATTTCGCCAAAATCAACTTTATCAATACCAGAAAGAGAATTAAGAAGAGTTGTTTTACCACTACCAGAGTGGCCTAAAATAGAGATTAATCCTTTTTTGCCTAGATCAAATGTTGTATCATCAATAACATGAATCTCATTATTTGTTCCAGGATTAAAATATTTATTTAAATTTTTAACTTTTAACATAGGCTTACTCCATTTCCTTGTTAACAATTGCAGAGTTATTTACAGATGTAGAATATTTAAATCCTAATAGTGCAAATACAACTGTTGTAACAACGTAAATTAATAATATTGAAGTAAATCCTGAGTGGTGTACACTACTAAAGAATCCACCAAAATTTCTAAATTTAAATAGCAACCATAATATAAATATAATTATAAAATTAATAAGAAGTGTAAAGGCAAGTTCAATGTATATTTGAATTGTTATTCTACTTCCATCTATACCAAGTGAACGCATAATTAAGAAAGATTTTTGTTGTGAGTTTAAAATGTTTCTTAAAATAATATAAACAATAAATGAAAGACCTATAGTTATTACAATGATTGCAACAACAACAATAGTCTTTAACATTGTTGCTTCTAAAACTTGAGCTTCATTTTCAACTAAAGCTTTAGAACTACAGAAATAATCACCTTTCTCAATTTCAGCAACAATCCCTTCTACACTTGCTTCGTTTTTAGCAATTAGTGAAATTTGGAAATATTGTGTATTAAATTCAAGCAATTTTTCATAGTTTGTTTTAGATAAGAAAGCAATATTTGGATTTGTTCCAGCAGCACATTTATGTAAAACAAATTCTTTTCCACTTAATCCTGTTTCTTCTACTGCAGGATATGTATGTTTATGATAAATAAGTTCAATATAATCAAGATATATTCTATGGTCATTAGAACTAAAATACATATTTTGATCTGACCATTTATATTCAACAAGAGGTGCCTCGCTCGAACTAGAACGAGTAGTATGTGTTTCTACTCTAATTTGATTATCTGCAAGACTTTCATCCATATACCAGTCATAAGTTTTAGCTAAAAATGCTAAAGTATAATCAACTGGTATTTGTCTGTGACTTATTTTTATTGAGTTCATTTCGACACGTTCAACGATTTCATCAATTATACTACTATGAATGTAAATTGATTTATCAGAGTTTGTTGGAAGTAAACCAACAACCTTGCAAATTCTAGGTTCAAGTGCACCTTCTGCAACAACATAAACTGTTTTGTTTAGGTATTTATAATCCATTGCAAGAACAACTTCATTTTCATTTTTTGGAAGTCTTCCCCACATTAGATCACTTGATTTTAAATTTTCTGATAATTGAATTGGGAACTGATAATAATTGTAATCTACATCTTCTTCAAATGCAACATATAAAGTACTGTTGAAGAATATATCATTTCTTACTACTGCACTGACATTTGCTATTGTTCCAAACTTCTCAATTTCATCCATTGTGAATGGTTCATTATCTGTTCTTCGCACAATAATTCTTGAATTAAATGTCGATTTATCAGCTGATGTAGTTGTTTCAACTAAATCTTCTGCAACATCTTCCATATAAAGGAATGTCATATTTCCAAAGAATAAGAACAAAGTAAAGAATAATGTAATTAATAATAGAAGGATAAACTTACTTGGTGTTGAAAGAAGTGTTCTTACAGCTAGTAAACATGAATCTTTAAAAGTAACTTTTTGAACAATACGTTCAGTATGATTTATTTGTTCGTTAGTTTCTGTTTTAATAATTTCTTTTCCACATTTCTTACAAATCATTTTATTGCACCTCCCTTATTATTTCAATTTCTCCTAACAAGAAAAGGATAGCAATAGCTACAATTAATCCAACAACTAATAAGTTTTTTAGAATAAACAAAATAATACCAACGATACTTAGTTTTCTTCCTACAAAACCTAACTGTCTTCCTCTTGTAAATAACGATTTTTTAAATAGTCTAAATGATACAATAGATAAAATAAAATCACTATATACTATCGACATGATACCAAATATAAGTGATAAGATACCTGCAACCTTTGAAGGATTTTTTAACACTTTCTTAATTTTAACTTTTACCATTACTTCTTTTGAAGATAAAGTATTTTCATCAGGACGAACAAGAAGTTTTTCTTTTATTTCTTCTTTTAAACACTCTTCACAAATATCATCATCATGGCTTACAGAATAGTCTTTATCTACTGAACCA
>CAJGCS010000094.1 GCA_904501965.1 uncultured Bacilli bacterium
AAGACTTTAGCAATATTAATGACTTTATAAATACTCTTGATGAATTAAGAAATGCTAAATACTTTGGAAATATTATAAAAGTAAATTGTGACGATTTCTCATATCAAGAAAATAGTGAACTATTTAATAAAATCGAAGAATTTTTACAAAATAATAAATAAAACGCCTTAAAATAGTAAAATTATTAAGTTTGTGCTATAATAGTATAGATGTAAAAACTCTAGAAGTTTTAAGATAGAGGAGATAAATATAATGTCTAATATTAAATTTTTTAAAGAAGAAAACCTAGCATTAGAAATGCACAAAGTAAGAATTGTGCAAAAACTAAACTTACTTCCAATTGATGAAAGATTACGTGCAATTAAAGAAGCTGGTAATAATACATTCTTACTAAGAAATAAAGAAGTATACCTAGATATGTTAACAGACAGTGGAACTAATGCAATGAGTGATAGACAACTTGGCGCTATGATGATTGCGGATGACTCATATGCAGGTAGTGAAACATTCTATCGTTTAGAAGCTGCTGTTCAAAAATTCTTTGGTAAAAAATATTTTTTACCTGCTCACCAAGGCCGTGCTTGTGAACACATTTTAGCAAAATCTTTAGTAAAAGAAGGCGATGTAGTTCCAATGAACTATCACTTTACTACTACTAAAACTCACATCAATATGCAAGGTGGTAGAGTAGAAGAATTATATAAAGAAGAAGCTGTTAAAACTACAAGCTCTGATCCATTTAAAGGCGATATGGATTTAAATAAGTTAAATGCCATTATTGCAGAAGTAGGTAGTGAGCATATTCCATTTGTTCGTATAGAACTTGGAACAAACCTTATTGGTGGTCAACCCGTAAGTTTATCTAATATCGAAGAAGTATCAAAAATTTGTAAAAAACATGGCATTAGATTAATGCTTGATGCATCACTTATGACTGATAACTTATACTTCAATAAAGTTCGTGAAGAAAGATGTAAAGATATGAGTATAGCTGAAATTGCACGTGCAATTAGCGATCTAGCTGATATTATTTACTTCTCAGCTCGTAAACTTGGTAGTGCAAAAGGCGGCGGTATTGTAGTTAATGAAAAAGAATTATTTGATCAAATGAAAGTGTTAATTCCAATTTATGAAGGTTTCTTAACATACGGTGGTATGTCAACAAGAGAAATGGAAGCTGTTGCAATTGGTTTAGAAGAAGCAACAGATATTGATATGATTTCTCATGGACCTGAATTTATTGCAGAATTTGCTCGTATTTTACAAAGCTATAATGTTCCTATTGTAACTCCTGCTGGTGGACTTGGTCTTCACTTAAATGCAAGAGAATTTGTTGGACATATTCCTGGTGAAAAGTATCAAGCAGCTTCACTTGTTGCAGCTATATACATTGTAAGTGGCGCAAGAGGAATGGAAAGAGGAACATTAAGTGAAGAAAAGAACGCTGATGGAAGTGAACATATCGCAGAATGTGAACTTGTAAGACTTGCTCTTCCAAGAAGAGTATTTACTTTATCTCAAGTAAGATTTGTTGCAGATAGAATTGCATGGTTATATGAAAACCGTCATTTAATCGGAGGTTTAAAATTCGTTGAAGAACCTGCAGTAATGCGTTTCTTCATTGGACGTCTTGAAGCTGATGGCGATTGGCAAGAAAAACTTGTTGCTAAGTTTAAAGAAGATTTTGGAGAAAGTCTATAGGCATTAATATTTAATGCCTTTTCTTTTATTAAAAGGGGAAGAGAAATGAATATATATCAAATTATAGGATTAATAGCAGTTTCTGCTATAACAATTACACATCTAATTTTTCTTTTATTAAATAAAGAAAAACAAGCTGTGTTTACAAAATCATTTGTAATTACTTCTGTAATTATATTTGCAATCATTTCAAAAGAAACCAATCCACTTATTTATATTGGTCTTGTATTAGTACTTGTTTCAGATTTATTAATGACAGTTTATAAGAATAATATCTTTTTTGTAATTGGAATATGTGCTTTACTTATTGCAAATATTTTAAACTTCATTATCACATCAAGTAATTTACCACCTAGATTTAATATATGTTATTTTGGCATTGTTATTCTAATGGGGTACTTATTAGTTGAATTGTTTAGACCACTTGTAAAAAAGAAATTTAAAAAATTTTCTTATTTATGTTTAACTCATTTATATACAATAATTGCTTTATTTATTAATACATTTATACTTGTAGTATCAAGTTATAATCTATATTATTTATTAATATTAGGTGGTTGTTTATTATTACTTACAAGTGTAAGTTTACTCCTTGTTAATAGAATGGTTAAGAGAATAAAGAAAGCAGATTTTTTAATTTCCTTATTTGGTATGATTGGACAAATATTAGTATTTGTTGCACTTATATTGTGTTTTTAAAGATAGTTTAAATAAACTATCTTTTTTTGGCATAATTTACTTATTAAATGTAAAACATTTTTATTTAAAAACAAAGGAGTATGTGGTATAATGTAATTGAAATATATAAAGGAGAATTGATATGAAAACTATAAAAAGGGTGTTAATAATATGTACGTTTATTTTTATTAGTTTCCTAATTGCTGGTTGTAACAAAAATAATCAAGGTGGAAATAATAACCCCGGCGGAAATGAAAATCCAGGTGGAAATGAAGTAAGTGGTAAACTTACTGATGAAGAATTAGTTGAATCAGTAATCAACAAAGTAGTTGTTCCTGAGAAAGTTAGTAAAGGTATTGAACTTCCAACTGAAATTGAGGGAGTTAAAATCGAATGGATTTCAGAAGAAGAATTACTATTTAATAAAGATATAAATTTCTATGTATATGAAGGTTTAGAATATAAGTTTAAATTATTTGGAACATTTACATATAATGATATTGAAGTTACTGCAACTTATGAAATATCAGTTGAAAATGGTAAAAATGGTGCAGTTAGTATTGCATGGGATTATTTCAAAAGAAAAATTCCTGATCAAACTGTAAATAGTTTTACTCTTAGAAAAGATAAAGAATATAATGGATGTAGTGTAACATATAAAAGTTTAAATTCAGATGTTATTTCTGATACTGGTAAAGTTAAACAAGGATTCTTAGACCACACAGTTACTTTTAATACATATATCCAAAATAATAATATTGTTATTATTTATCCAACAGAAATCTTAGTTTCAGGTTATACTGATTTACAATGTGTTCAATTTACTCTTGAATGGGTTGAAGAACAAGTTGCACTTGTAAATAGTGAAGGTGCTCATAAATACCCTGATGAAAACTTAGAATATGGTACTCTTATTAATTGGTACTCATTAAACCCAGGATTAATTAGTGCAAATGGTACAATTACTCCTCCATCAAAAGCTTCAAATGTAACATTTGGTTGTACAGTTACTAAAGGTGATGCGGTAAGAACATTATCATTTAATTTAGAAAATTATGGTGGTAATATCACTGAAACTGAACGTTTTAAAATTTGGGCAGAAGGTTTAATTGAAACAAGAATTCGCGGTACTAAAAACTATGTTGGTGAAGATGACCATTTAACAGAACAAGTTAGAACAAATAATAATGGTGTTTTAAACTTATCAACTGGGGCTCCACTTCAAATCGATACAACATATTTAATCGATACAAACGACCCTGAAATCAAAACAAAATTCTGGGGTTCAGGTTCACTTGGAACTGATACACACCCAGATGTGCCTCAAAGTGTTTTAGATGAATTATTCTACCCAGGATATAAGATGCCAAATGAACAAAATATTTTATGGATTGTTGTTCATGAATCTGGTATGCCAAGAGAAGCACAAGACGCTAAGTTACTTGCAGAGGTTCAAGTAAGAAATGCATATAGTACAGGACGTGCTGCTTCATGGCATTATCAAGTTGATGAAAATATTGTATATCAAAGTTTTGATGATAACATTGTATGTTGGCATGCGGGTGATGGAACTTCTAAACGTGGTGGTGGTAATAATAATGGTATTGGTATTGAAATGTGTATTAACTCAGATGGTAACTATGAAGGTGCTATGAGATTAGATGCAAAACTTATCGCCCATTTATTACACAAATATAATTTAACACTTGATAATGTTAAACGTCACTATGACTTTGATGGAAAACAATGTCCATTCTATATGATTGAAACAGGAAGATGGACAGAATTCTTAGAATATGTAAATAGAGAATATGTTGCATATGAATATTATCAAAATGGTGCAAGATTCGAATGGACTGTTACTGATGAATCTGGAGAAAATGCTCTTCCAAAATATTTCACAGAAGTTGCTGAAAATGCATATATTAATAAAGCAGTCTCTGTTGAAACTACACTAACTGTAACTTTAACTGTAACATATAATGGAGAAACATACTCTTTCTCAAAAAAATTAAAATTAATGCCAGGAAGTATCAATGAATAAATATTTAATTATCAAAAAAGAAGTAAAAGAAGCTTTAGAAAATAATATTCCAGTAGTTGCGTTAGAATCAACTATTATCTCACACGGAATGCCTTATCCTGATAACTATAAGACTGCTCTTGAATGCGAACAAATTATCAGAGATAATGGATGTATTCCTGCAACTATTGCATGTATTAATGGATATATGCATGTCGGCCTTGAAAAAGAAGAAATCGAATATTTAGCTAAAAAAGGTAAAGAAGTTGTTAAAACTTCAAGAAGAGATTTACCGGTTGTTATCGCTAAAAAACTTGATGGTGCAACAACTGTCGCAACCACTATGTTAATTGCTGGATTAGCAGGTGTTAAAGTGTTTGCAACAGGTGGTATTGGCGGTGTACACCGTGGAGTTGAAGAAACTATGGATATT
>CAJGCS010000095.1 GCA_904501965.1 uncultured Bacilli bacterium
GAAATTAATTAGACGTGCAAATAAATACATTGATGAAACTGCTCCTTGGGCTCTTGCAAAAGATGAATCAAAGGTTGAAGAATTAAAAACAGTAATGTATAATTTAGTTGAATCACTTCGTATTATTGCAAATCTAGTTGCACCATACTTAGTTGAAAGTGCTCCAAAGATGTATGAAGCACTTGGATTAACAGAAGAATTATCACTTGTTGAACTTAAATTTGGTAAAGAATATAGTGGCATTAAAGTAAACAAAACAGAACCTTTATTCAAACGTTTAGATGTTAAAGCTGAAGTTGAACATTTTGAAGCAATACTTGCAGAAAATATGAAAAAAGCACAAGCTGCTTTAGCTGAATCTAAAAAAGAAGAAAAAGAATCAAAAGAAGAATTAATTTCTATTGATGATTTTGCAAAAGTAAAATTACAAGTTGGTGAAATTGTTCACTCAAAACGTCATGAAAATGCAGATAAACTTTTAGTTTCTCAAATTAAAATAGGAGATGAAACACGTCAAATAGTTTCTGGTATTGCAAAATTCTATGATCCAGAAAAATTGATTGGTAAAAAAGTTATCGTTGTGACAAACTTAAAACCTGTAAAAATCCGTGGTGTTGAATCATTTGGTATGGTTTTATGCGCAGCATCAGGTGAAGAATTAGAACTAATAAATGTAGAAAAACTTCCATCTGGAAGTATCGTTAGATAATTTATAAAGTAATTATTAGGAGATTTTATGAATACTGAAATCGAAGTAAAACCCAAAGGTTTTAAAGCTTTCATGAAAAACGTTAAACCTTATATCATGGTTATTATCGGAACTTTAATTTACTGTTTTGGTATTAGCTGGGTATTACAATTAATCGGTATCGTTTCAAGTGGCGTTACTGGTTTATCTCAACTAATTGTTGGTGTTCTTGGTAAATATATTCCTGGAGCTGCTAACTTTGATCAATATACAGGTACTCTTATTTTGCTTATTAATATTCCGCTAGTTGCTTTTGGTTGGCGTGGTGTAAGTAGAAAATTTGCTATCTTAACTACTGTATCAATTGTTGTTCAATTTATCTTCTTAACACTATTAAATAAGTTCACTATTAGTCCTTTAGTGTGGTGTTTAGGAGACGGAGCTGAAGTTTTGCTTGGCGGTGGAGATACAGGTGTTGAAGCTTTTAAATTTACTTATGGTACAAATGCAGGATCTGGTATTTTAGACGTGATAAATAATCTTGATATTTTTTACGATCCTAGTAGAATTGCTCTTGTAAAAGAAGGATTTGTTAATAATATTGGTATTGGTGAAAAAGTATTGCTTGCCTTTGTTGGTGGTTTAATTACTGGTTTTGGTCTTGCTTTTGCTTTAAAACATGGCGGATCAACTGGTGGTATGGATATTATCGCAAACTATCTTGCAAAAGCAAAACGTATTAACTTCACTCGTTTATCAAGTATTGTTGATAGTTCAATCATTGGTTTATCTGCACTGCTTAGTGTTGAAGGAATGTTACTTGCGGTAATACGTATTGTTGTTTCTATTAAAACAATTGACCAATTATATGCAAGTTATAAGATTACTCGTCTTGAGGTTGTTACTACAAAAGCAGAAGAAATTAGAGATGAAGTAATTAAGAAATTTACTCATAGTACAACAATCTATGATGCTGTTGGCGGATACACGTATACTTCAAAGAAAGTTATGGTTGTATGTGTATCTAAATATGAAGTAGAAGAATATTGTAATATTATTAAACGCATTGATCCGGATGCATTTATTGTTACTTCAAAAGTAAAAATCTTAAGAAGTAAGTTTATTCAACGTTCAATGTAATTTAAAACGCCATAACATTAATTTGTTATGGCGTATATTTATTTGGAGGTAACTATGGATAATAGACCGATTGGTGTATTTGATTCAGGACTTGGTGGATTAACTGTTTTAGAAAAAATATATAAGTATGCTCCTTTTGAAAACTATATATTTCTAGCGGATCAAAAAAACTGTCCTTATGGTACAAAAGAAGAAAGTACGGTTAGAAATATCGTAATTGAAAATTGTCAATATCTTGAAAAAATAGGTTGCAAAGAAATTATTATTGCTTGTAATACAGCATCATTATTTATAGAAGATGCTAAAAAAACATGCAAAATACCGGTTATAAGCGTAATTGAACCTACCGCAACAAATGCTTGTTCAAGTTCTAAAAACGGCAATATTGGCGTAATTGCGACTGATTTAACGATTAAAAAAGGAAGATATCAAAAGATAATTGAGGGACAAAACAAGAGCGTTTTTTCAGTGCCTTGTAGTGAATTTGTTGACTATATTGAAAATGATATTACAAATATTGAAAGAGGAAGAACGCTTGTTAAAGAAAAATTAACATATCTAAAAGAACAAAATGTTGATACCTTAGTTTATGGATGTACTCATTTTAGCCTTATGGAAGCTCTTTACAAAGAACTTTTTGGAAACATTAATTATATTGATTGTGGTGATTCAATAAAAGAAATTGCTTTTGAAAAAATTGAAAGAACAACTAATAAAGAATATGGTAAAATTGATATTATCACTTCTTCAAATGCGAAAGAGTTTAGTGATAAAATGGGATGGTTTAAAATAAATATCAATTCGATTAAAGAAAAAAAGTAGGAAAGTATCGTTAAGTAAAAAATATCGTTAAAGATAGGCGCAAAAGATTTAATAAAAAATAGTGTTATATTTTTGACTTTTAGGTTTTACTTTGATATAATATATGCGATACATTTATTGTCGAAAGACACCCACAAACTTAAGCCCTTCAAGGTAAATTATTTATATGGAGGAAATTTAAAATGCGTTCAACTTATATGCAAACTCAAGAAAACGCTCGCGAAAATCGCAAATGGTACGTTATTGATGCAACTGATTTAGTATTAGGTCGTTTATCAGTAGCTGTAGCAACTGTATTAAAAGGAAAACATAAACCTACATATACACCTCATATCGATGGTGGAGACTATGTAGTAGTTGTTAATGCAGAAAAAGTAGCCTTAACAGGTAAAAAATGGTCTGATAAAAAATATTACAGACACTCACAATATGCAGGTGGTTTAAAAACTCGTACTGCTAAAGAAATGCTTGAAAAGCAACCACAAAAAATCGTAGAATATGCAATTAGAGGTATGTTACCAAAAGGTCCTCAAGGTGATAACATGTATCGCCGCCTTTATGTATATGTTGGTCCTGAACATCAACAACAAGCTCAACAACCTCAACCATTGCCATTAGAAGTTAAGTAGGAGGAAGTGTAAACTATGGAAAAAGCAGTTTATCAAGCTACTGGTCGTCGTAAAAGTTCTGTTGCACGTGTACGTTTAGTTGCAGGTAACGGAAAAATCGAAGTTAACGGCCGCAATTTCGCAGAATACATTAACTCTGCAGCTACACGTTTAGACGTGTTACAACCATTAAATTTAACAGAAACTAGTACTCAATATGATATCTATGTTAATGTTAACGGTGGTGGTACTACTGGTCAAGCAGGTGCTATGCGTTTAGGTATTGCTCGTGCATTAATTTTAGTTAACCCTGAATTCCGTGCTACTTTAAAGAAAGCTGGTTTATTAACTCGTGACCCTCGTGCTACAGAACGTAAAAAATACGGTCTTAAAAAAGCTCGTCGCGCACCACAATTTTCAAAACGTTAATTGTATCAAGTATACGCTTAAGATTAAGCTTTATTTTACGGGCTTAATTATGCTTATGTTTAATTAAGACCACACTAAGTTGTGGTCTTATTTTTAATCAAAAAGACTTAAAATTAAAATACATATTGTCGAATATTTGTACAATATGAAGGAGATAAAAATGGAAAAGAATGTTAAAAAATTTATTTTAGGTATTACGTTATTTGTAAGTGGCCTAATTGGGTCTGGTTTAAACCTAATTTCAAATTCAATCGTTTTACAATCTGAAGGGAATAACTTAATTCCTTTTACAATGTTTATCCTAACTCTTGCAACTGCAATAGTAGGGTTAATCTTTACAGTTAAGTATATTAAAAAATAATATAAATTTAGGAGGCAAACTATGTTTGACAAGAAGAGTATAAAAGTTTATAATTCACTTACAAACAAATTAGAACCTTTTACAACAATAAAAGAAGATGAAGTTTCAATGTATGTATGTGGGCCAACTGTCTATAATCATATGCATATTGGTAACGGAAGACCTGTTGTCTTTTTTGATAGTGTAAAACGTTTTTTAAAGTATATTGGCTTTAATGTTAAGATGGTTATGAACTTCACTGACATTGATGATAAAATCATCAAAAAAGCAAAAGAAGAAAACAAAACAGAAAGCGAAGTTAGTGAATACTATATTGAAGAATTCTTAAAAGTTTGCCAAAGAATTAATTGTGATCATAGCGTAGAACATCCTAAAGTTACAAAGTATATTGATGAAATTATTGCTTTCATCGATGAACTTGTCCAAAAAGGATATGCTTACGTATCTGGTGATGATGTATATTTTAGAGTTCATAGTTTAAAAGAATATGGAATGCTTAGCAATCAAAAAGTTGAAAACTTAGAAAGCGGAGCTCGTATCGAAATAAATGAACATAAAGAAAGTGCCATCGACTTTACGCTTTGGAAAAAAACAAGTGATGATGGTGTTAAGTGGGATAGCCCATTTGGTGCGGGGAGACCTGGTTGGCATACTGAATGTGTTGTTATGATTAATAAACTATTAGGCAGTGTCATTGACATTCATGGTGGAGGTAATGATCTAAAATTCCC
>CAJGCS010000096.1 GCA_904501965.1 uncultured Bacilli bacterium
AGGTTACTTTAATATGCCTCAACGTCATGGTATGACAATTGGAGAACTTGCAAAATTATTTAATGAAGAATTTGGTATTGGTTGTAAACTTACTGTCATTCCAATGAAAGGTTGGGAAAGAAGTATGAGTTATGAAGAAACAAACTTACCTTGGATTGTTCCAACACCAAATATTCCGACAATTAACACATGTTATGTATATAATGCAACTTGTATTTTTGAAGGAACTAATTTTGCAGAAGGGCGCGGAACTACTACACCATTTGAGTTAATTGGTGCTCCATGGGTTAAATCTGAAACTCTTGCAAGAGAATTAAATGCGTATAATTTAGAAGGTGTACATTTTAGACCACAATATTTTACACCAACATTCTCAAAATATAAAGACGAACTTTGTGGTGGTGTATATTTACATATCACAGATAGAGAAAAATTTGATACTGTAAAAACAAGTTGGGTTATGTTACATCATATTAGAACAAAATATAGTGAACACTTCAAAATTAGTAAACCTTATGTAGAGGGTCGTCCTACGTTATTCCATTTTGAAGCTGGTCATGATGATGTAATTGTTCCAAATAAATCTCTTGAAGAACAATTAAAACATTTAGAAGAAAGACAAAAAGAATTCTTAGAAATTCGTAAACCATATTTATTATATTAGTAGGTATTATATATGAAAGTAATAGGCATAATGAGTGGAACATCACTTGATGGTATTGATGTTGCAATCGTTGATATTTTAGAAAATAATACATCTTTAGTTGGATTTATTAGTGTTCCTTATTCTAATAGAACAAAAGAAAAAGTAATGGAAGTATCAAAACTTGATACATCAAATGTTCAAAAAATTTGTAGTTTAAATGTTGAACTAAGTTATTTATATGTAGATGCAATAAAAGAAGCACTTGATAAATTTAATGTAGATATTGATTCAGTTGATCTTATCTCAATGCATGGCCAAACTATTTGGCATAACCCTAATAACTTAGATGGATACTTTTCTTCAACCCTTCAAATTGGTGATCCTAGTATTATTGCCTATCAATTTAATAAAACTGTTGTAAGTAACTTTAGAACAATGGATATGGCTGCTGGAGGGAGTGGAGCCCCACTTATGCCTTATGCACATTATCTTATGTTTAAAGGTGAAAATAAAAACATTGCTATCCAAAACATTGGTGGAATTGGTAATGTAACATATATAAAAGGTAGTGAAATTATTGCATTTGATACCGGACCTGGAAATATGCTAATTGATGGAGCTATGCAAAAACTATTCAATAAGCCATTTGATGATGGTGGTAGGGTTGCATTAAGTGGAAATGTAATAAAAGAAGTATTAGATGAATTATTATGTGATGAATATCTTAAATTAAAATATCCAAAGAGCACAGGCCGAGAAAAATATAATGAAGTTTTTTTAAACAATATCATTGAAGAATGCCAAAAATATTCTAAATCTAATAAAGACATTATTACAACTATCACAGCATATACTGCAGAAACAATTATTGACCAGTATAAACGCTTTTTAAATGGTATTGATAAAGTGGTTGTTGCAGGTGGTGGTGCTAATAATCATTATATTTTAAAATACTTAAATGATCATCTTAACATTGAAGTTGTAAAATCAAACATAAATGATGAAATGGAAGCAATTGGTTTTGCTATGCTTGGGTATGCGACAATTAATAATTTACCAAGTAATGTAATAAGTGTAACAGGAGCACGTGATAATGTTATTTTAGGTAACATCACAAAAGCTCCAAAGATATAGGAGATATATATGAATGAATTCAAAAAAATAACAACTGAAGGTAACAATATAAGTACAAAAGATATTGATTTACTAGAAACTAAAGAGATGTTACTTAAAATAAATGATGAAGATTTATGTGTTGCAAGTGCTGTAAGAGAGGCAATTGATCAAATTACAGTAGTTGTTGATAAAATTGTTGAATCATTTATGAACGATGGAAGATTAATTTACATGGGAGCTGGTACAAGTGGAAGAATTGGTATTTTAGATTCTGTCGAATGCCCTCCAACATATGGTGTTCCAAGTGATATGGTAATGTGCCTTATGGCTGGTGGAGAAAATGCTTTTGTAAAAGCTGTAGAAGGTGCTGAAGATTCTAAGACTTTAGCTGTTGAGGACTTAAAGCGTATTAATTTACAAGCAAATGATATTGTTGTAGGGATTGCTGCAAGCGGAAGAACTCCTTATGTAATTGGTGGTATTGAATATGCCAAAGAAGTAGGAGCAAAAACAGCTTGTATTACTACAAGCAAAGGAAGTGTTCTTGCAAACCTTGTAAATTATCCAATAGAAGCTGTAACTGGTCAAGAAGTAATAAGCGGTTCGACAAGAATGAAATCTGGAACTGCTCAAAAATTAATTTGCAATATGTTATCAACTGGCTCAATGATTAAAATGGGTAAAGTATATGGTAACTATATGATTGATGTTATGGCAACAAACGAAAAACTTGTAGCACGTTCATATGGTATCGTATCAGAAATTACAGGATGTAGCCTTGAAGAAGCTAAAGAAAAAATTGAAACATTTGGTTCAATTAAAAAAGCTCTTATTTCATATTTCACTGGATGTACTGATTTAAATAAAATTGAATTAGTATTAAAAGAAGTTAAAGGTAACATCAGAAATGCAATCAAACTTTTAGGAGGAAATAACTAATGAAAGTAACTTATCAAGAATTAGTAGTAAATGGGAAAACACTTAGAGGTTTATTATCAACACCAGATAATGGTGAGTACAAACACTTAATGCCAATGTTCCATGGATTTACTGGTCACAAAAATGAACATGCTTATTTATTTAAACAACTTACAGAACAATTAGTTGATCTTGGCTATGCAACAATCAGATTTGACTTTAGTGGTAATGGCGATAGCGATGGACATTTCGAGGATATGAACTTTAATACTCTTATGGCAGAAGCTAGTGCTATTATGGATTATGCACATCAAATTTCAGGTAAAACATTAATTCCTCTTGGTTTTTCTATGGGCGGATGTATTAATTCATTAATTTCTTATGAAAAACAAGATATTGTTGAAAGAATTGTTTTAATTTCACCTGCAGGTAATATGGATGAAAATTCAAAACGAAGAGAAAAACTAGCGAAAGAAGAAGGAGATAAATTAATAGATTTAGGCGGTTTTTATTTAAGTCAAGAATTTATTGATACTTTCCAAAGAGATTTAATGTCTCATTCAAAAGACTTTAACAAACATGTTCTTATTATTCATGGTTCTCTTGACCAAGCTGTTCCTGTTGAAGTTGGTTATAAATATAGCGAACTTTATCCAAACAACAATATTTGTATTGTTGAAGGAGCTCCACATGGTTATTCAACTGTTCCTTTTAGAAACGAAATTAGAAAAATAATAAATGAATATTTCAAATAAAAAATCCAAGGCGATAAAATATATCGTCTTGGCTATTTTTTATTTAATTTTTCTTCCAATACCCATTTTGTTTCTTACTTTTCTTAAAGTCTTTCTTGCAAAGTACGTTGCTTTCTCAGCACCTTTATCTAGGATTGCATCTAAAGTTGAACTGCTTATTAACTCTTGATATTTGGCTTGTATTGGGCTTAAATGAGCAATTAAAACATCAGCAACATATTTTTTAAATTCTCCGTAACCTTTTCCTTCAAATTCTTTTTCTATTTCAGAAACAGATTTATTAGTTACACATGAAGCGATAGTAAGTAAATTTGAAATACCAGGTTTATTTATTGCATCATATTTTACAAATCCATCACTATCAGTAACAGCTGATGCAATTTTCTTTCTTATAATGTTTTCAGGATCAGTTAAATAAATACATGATTTTTCAATTGGATCGCTTTTAGACATTTTCTTTGTAGGATCTTGAAGAGACATGATCTTAGCACCAAATTTTGCAATTAATGGTTCTGGGACTGTAAATGTATCTCCAAATCTAGTATTAAATCTTTCAGCTAAGTTTCTAGTTAACTCAAGATGTTGTTTTTGGTCTTCTCCAACTGGAACATAATCAGCATTATATAATAATATATCAGCTGCCATTAAAACAGGATATGTAAGTAGGGCAGAAGAAACACCTTGAACTTGTTTTGCCATCTTATCTTTGAATTGTGTCATACGTTCAAGTTCGCCAATATGTGTAATAGTTTGCATTAAGTATCCAAGTTCTGCATGTTCTTTAACTTCTGATTGAATAAATAAACTAACCTTTTCTGGATCTAGGCCACATGCAAGATATGTTGCAAGGACACTTTTAATATTTTTTCTTAGTTCTACAGGGTCTTGGGGAACTGTAATAGAATGTAAGTCAGCAATAAATATAAAGATATTTACTTCTTCATTTGTAGTAGATGCATAATTGTTTTGGATTTCAACAAATTTTTGAATTGCTCCTAAGTAGTTACCTAAAGTAAGCTTTCCAGTAGGCTGGATTCCTGATAATATTGTTTTCATAAAACACCTCCAAAATAAAAAAACTTAAAAAACAATAAATGCTTTTTAAGGACGAGTTTTTATATAAATCCCGTGGTACCACCTTAATTTAGAAAATTATATTTTCCCTTATTATCTATTTAACGCATAAGTTACGGTAATGCATTTCCTCATTACACATCAAAGGTCCATTCACTAAAATTTGTTTTAGAAACTTTCACATCAA
>CAJGCS010000097.1 GCA_904501965.1 uncultured Bacilli bacterium
ACCACCTACACGAGAAACAGAAATACCAGCGTTAATTGCAGGTCTTACACCTGAGTTAAATAGGTCTGTTTCTAAGAATATTTGTCCATCTGTGATACTAATTACGTTTGTTGGAATATATGCAGAAATATCACCAGCTTGAGTTTCAATAATTGGTAAAGCAGTAATTGATCCTCCGCCTAAAGCATTACTAAGTTTAGCTGCTCTTTCAAGTAAACGAGAATGTAAATAGAATACATCCCCAGGGAATGCTTCACGACCAGGTGGGCGTTTTAATAATAATGATAATTCACGATAAGCAACTGCATGTTTACTTAAATCATCATAAATAATTAATACATCTTTACCTGAGTACATAAATTCTTCAGCAATTGTAACACCTGCATAAGGAGCAATATAAAGTAGTGGTGATGCTTGTGATGCAGAAGCTGATACAACAATTGAATATTTCATCGCATCATATTTCTTAAGAGTTTCTACTACACTTGCAACAGTTGATTCTTTTTGTCCAATCGCAACATAAATACAAATAACATCTTTTCCTTTTTGATTTAAGATTGTATCAATTGCAATTGATGTTTTACCTGTTTGTCTATCACCAATAATTAATTCACGTTGACCACGTCCAATCGGTACTAAAGCATCAATAATTTTGATGCCTGTTTCAAGTGGTTGTTTAACACTTTGACGATCTAATACACCAGATGCTTTCTTTTCAACTGGTCTTGCTTTTGATGTTTTAATTTCACCAAGTTCATCAAGAGGTTGTCCAAGAGGATTAATAACACGTCCGATTAGTTCTTCGCCAACTGGAACTTCTAAAATACGGTGTGTTGCTTTAACAGTATCTCCTTCTTTAACACTACTTGTATTACCAAATAAGATAGCACCAACGTTATCTTTTTCAAGGTTTAATACCATCCCATATACACCATTTGGAAATTCAAGTAATTCGCCACTCATTGCAGAGTCAAGTCCATGAATTAAAGCGATACCATCGCCTACTTTAATAACAGTACCTGTTTCAGTAGTATTAAATTCACTTTTGTATTTTCTAATTTGCTCTTTTATTAAAGAACTAATTTCTTCTAATTTTAAAGGTTTCATATTCCTACCAACCTTTCTTTAAATTATTTTTAAGTTCATCTAATGATGAAAGGATAGAGGCATCTAGAACTTCTTTATCAGTGATAATTCTAATTCCACCAATTAGACTTTCATCAATATACTTTGTAATAATAATATTTTTGTTATAATGTTTTTCAAGTTTTTCCTTTAAAGAAATAATTTCATTTTCAGTTAAAGAATATCTTGAATAAACTTTCACTTCTAACTTATTTTCATATTCATCTAATAATTGCTTATAAGCTTCAATCACTAAAGGCAAATCTAAGAAGCGATTATTATCAATTAATACAAAAAGAAAGTTTAATAATTCTTCATCAACTAAATGACTTAAAGTATTTTTAAGAATATTTTTCTTTTCTTCTTTATTTATTGCTGGATGCATAAATATTTGAAGAACACTTTCTTCTTTAAGTATTGCATCATTAAGAACTAATAATGCTTGATAATAGTCATTTGCACTTTTATTAATTGTTGCAAGATCAAATATTGCTTTTGCATATTGTAAACCAACAGAATTAATCATTTTTTTCTCCTAGTTTATTTAGTGCTTCATCAATAATATCTTGGTTTTTACTTTGATCAATTTCTCTTCCAACAATATTTTTAGAAATTTCAAGTGCAACATCGACAATTTCTTCTTTGATTTGTTCTTCCATCTTAGCACGTTCATGTGCAAGTTGTTCTTTAGCTTTATTTTTTTCTTGTTCTATTTCTTCAAATGCATCTTGTTTGATTGATGCAACTTCATTTAAAGTAACCTTTCTTGCTTCTTCAATAATTTGATTAGCACGTACTTTAGAATCATCAATAACTTTACTCGCTTCTACTTCTAATGCTTCAAGTTTAGTTTCAGCTTCATCTTTTTTTGCGATAGCTTCATCAACTTGTTTTTCTCTTGATTCAATAAAGTTTGTAACTAGATTCCAAAACTTGAAACGAACAACTAAGAATAAAACTAAGAATATTAGTAATTGAACAACAAAGGTAGCAACTATTTCAATAATGATACTTGTTGTAGATGCATCAGCATTTAAAAGTGGCAAGCTTGCATTAAGTCCATTTTCAACAAGTTCACTTAGTCCTTCCTTTAGAAATTCAATAAATTTTTCCATTTAGTTCTCCTAGATTAGAATATTATACTAATGCGAAAATTAAAATAATAGCAATAATAGTCCCATAGATACCAGTTGTTTCTGCAACTGCTTGACCAAGGATCATTGTACTTCTAATAGCACCAACTGCTTCAGGTTGTCTACCAACTGCTTCTACAGCTTTACCTGCAACAAAACCTTGACCAATACCTGTACCAAAACCAGTAAATACCGCAATACCAGCACCAATACCAGCACCAAATTTTCCAATACCATCGCCTAATGCTTTCATAGCATCAGCTTCTAATAAAAAAGCAATTAAATTTTGTAATAATAACATTTTCCTAAATCTCCTTTTTTTTATTTTTCTAATATAATTTCATCTTCTGGCAGTTTACCTGCAATAAATGTTGTTGATAATAAAATAAACACATATGTTTGAATAGCTCCAAAGAATAAATCGAATATCGCATGTGCGATAGTTCCAACGATAATTGTTATACCATATCCTAGCCATGGAGCTAAAAAGCCAAGAGATAGCATTCTAACAAGTTCATTAATTAAATCATTTGTAACAAAATGAATAATATTAAGTAATATTGCACCACTAAATATATTACCAAATAAACGCATACCAAGTGAAATTGGTGTAACAAGTTCACTAATAATATTTAAAGGCAATAATATTGGGGTAGGATCTAAAAGCCCTTTAATAAAACCTTTTATACCTTGAGTTTTAATACATGTAAACTGTAATACACAAGCTGTTATTAAACCAAGTGTAAGTGTTACGTATACATTCCCTGTTGGTGACATAAAGCCAAATATTCCAAGAATATTCGATAAGAAAATAAACATTGCAAGTGTAAGGATAAAAGGCGCATACTTTTTCCAGTACTTCTTTCCTAAAGTTCCTTTACACATATCGTTTATCCATACGACTAGTTTTTCAGCCAAGATAATAAGTTTACCTGGTCTTTTAAGCGGATTTGCTTTTTTTAGTTTTATTCCAATAATAATCATTAGAATAATTAGCAAAAATGCAACAAATAGACTATTTCTAATACTAGTTCCCGCAATAAAGTCTGGAATAAGATTATTTGAAAAGTCTGGTATTGCAAACATTCTTCTAAGTGTTTCTAACAACTCAGTGCCAAAACTAGTTAAAAACAAACTATCTCACCTCACTTTTACTAAAAGTTCCTACAAAAAATGTAGTAAATTTGATGAGTAATATTCCAAGTCCACAAACTAAAATATTAAGTCCTGGGACTAAATGGTTTATTACTAGAATAATAAGATAACAAATTGTTCCAAGTACATTATTTAGAATTAACAAAAATCTAGCATTTGATAATTCATCATCTAATACTTTTGTGATTATTGCATTGCTTTTAAAAAAGCATCCAATTGATACAAGGTGTCCTAAAATAATACTAAAACACCAAGTCCATTTAACTTCACCAATAAAAAAGCTTAAACCAATAAACAAAACTGATAATATAAAAGCTATTATACTAGAGATAGTTAAAATTAGCTTATTATCTTTATTAATTGTCTTCATCTTCTTTTTCGTCATCTTCATACTTAATGTATTTTGATGGATCTGGTTTATTTTTTTCTTGAATACTTTTTAACTTTTTATATAAAGCAATAAAGAAATTAGCAACTCCAAGGGAAAAAGCAATAAGTAAGGAAAAAATCATATATAGATTTTTTTCACTACCTACGTACTTTTCAAGTAGCCAACCAATTCCAAAACCTATTAACATAGTTGTAAGGAGTTGCCAAATATTAGTCATCACAAAGTTATAGATTTTAAAATCTCTAATAAATTTATCTTTTTTCAAGTTCTTCTACTTCTTTAATCTTCTCTACGCGGTTAATATGTCTCCCGCCTTCAAATTCTGTTTCTAAAAATGTACTCACAATTTCGATTGCGTGGGAAATTTCTATATCTTTTGCACCCATACAAAGCACATTGGCATCATTATGACTTCTTGTTAAGAATGCATTTTCTATGCTACATACTAAAGATGCACGAATGCCTTTGTATTTGTTTGCAACAATAGACATACCGATACCTGTATAACAAATTAAAATACCAAAGTTAGCTTCGTTATTTTGAACAGCTTTGCATACACCCTTTGCGTAATCAGGATAATCAACTGATGCAAAAGTATTTGGACCAAAGTCAATAACTTCAAATCCATTTGTCTTTAAATGTTCAATTATACTTTTTTTATGTTCAAATCCTTTATGATCAGAACCAATTGCAATTATTAATTTTTTCATAAAATTTACCTCGCAGTATAAATTTATTATACCATAAATAT
>CAJGCS010000098.1 GCA_904501965.1 uncultured Bacilli bacterium
ATTTCTTTTGCAGTAGCTTTAATTTTTTCAGCTTTAACAATTTCTTCAATGATTATATCATTAGTAATACGAGTTTTTAAATGTTTTCTACCTTCTTCTTTGAAAGCATCAAGTGAAGCGTAACCACTATATTTTAATAATAATTCAGCTGAAATATTATATTGTTTAGCTTGTTCTTCAACTCGTTTAACTTGTTTTTCAAGTTCAGATTCAAGTACTGCTTCAGGAACAACAATTTTTGAAGATTTAGAAATTTTCTTAAATAGATCTTCCATCATTTTGTTATCAGCTTTTTGTGTAGCTTCTTTTGTTAATAAATCAAGAACATGTGCTTTATATTCATCAACAGTTTTAACACCTTCAATTTCCATTTCTTCAACTAATTCGTCAGTTAATTTTGGAGTAACTTTTGTTTTAACTTCATGAACTTTAACTTTAAATACAGCTTCTTTGCCAGCTAAATGTTCAACATAATTTTCAGGGAAAGTTACATTAACATCAACTTCAGATTCAGGTTTAGTACCAACTAATTGTTCTTCAAAACCAGGGATAAATGAATGACTTCCAAGTTCAAGTGGATAGTTTTCAGCAGCACCACCTTCAAATGGTTCTCCATCAACAAAGCCTTCAAAATCAATTACAACTGTATCACCTTTTTTAGCTGGTGTATCTTTGATAACTGTTTCTTGTTTTGAAACTAAAGCTTTTTTAATATATTGTTTAACTTTTGCTTCTTTTACAACTGTTGAATCTCTTTTAACTTCAACACCTTTGTATGTACCTAAAACTACATCTTGCCAAACTTCAACTACTGCAGTATAAGTAAAGCCTTTACCAGGAGCTAAATCTTCAAATTTTAAATCAATTGAAGGATCAGCAACAGGAACAACACCACTTTCTCTTACTGCAAGAGGATATGTTCCTTGTAATGCAAATTCTACTGCATCTTGGTATAAAGATTCATAACCAAAACGTTTTAAGAACATTGATTTTGGCATTTTACCAGTTCTAAATCCTGGAACAGTAATTTCTTTTACTACTTTTTGAAATGCATGATCAAGTGCTAAATCAAATTCTTCAGCTGTAACATTAACTGTTAATTCAACTTTACCAGCTTCTAATTTTTTTACACTTACTCTAGCTTGTTTTTTACTCATAATATTCTCCTTAAAATTTAATAATTAATAATACAATTTTTTACCTATATATTATACCAAAAATATTGTTTTTAAACAAGCCGCTTGCACATAAAAAGATTTAGTTTAATGTTTAACAAACTTGTTTATTATTTATATACTTCGTATAAGTATTCTTCAATGAATTGTAATTCCATTGGCCCACAATCTAGTAAGAATGTGTTAAATTCTTTTAATGTTGCACCATGTTCTAGTGCATATTTTTGCATATCCATAATCTTCATGTAAGTGAAGAAATACATTGGATAATTTGTTGGAACTTCTACAAGTTGACGATATAATTGTTTTACATCTGATTTAGTTACAGAATAATACTTAGACATAAAGTTATATGTTTGAGTTTCTGTCCAGTTGTAATAGTGAATACCCATATCAATTTTTGTATATAAAGCAGCACTGAAGTTCATGTTTGCGATAAAGTAATCGTCTGCATATTCACTATATTCAGGATGATCTTCAAAATAGTAAACATATGCTAAGTTTTCAACATAGTTTGCCCAACCTTCTTGGTAACCATTATTTGTTACCATTTTACGTAGTAAGCTTGCATCAGTATTTTTAAAGTATACATTTTGATATAAGTGTCCAGGGAAACCTTCATGAGCAAGAGTTGTATATAGATATGCTGTATCTAATTCTTTTGTAACTTCACCTGTTTCAGGATCTTCAACATCAACATAGATAGAACCTTTATTTAAGATAATGAATTCATTTTCTTTATCATCGATTGCACTTGTCATGTAAGCAGCTGGGCTAAAATAATCTTCCATTGCAGGATCAACATAAGCAATTTCTAAGTTAAATTCAATATCCATTGCAGGGAAATATCTATCAAGGTTAGCTTGATAATATGCGATTTGTTCTTCAACTGTACCTTCCATGAATTTAAGTTCAGATAATTCATTCATTTGAGCAGATGTTAAGTTATCATATACATTCATGATTTCTGCATAATATTGACTTACCTTTGCTTCAACATAATCATACATTTCAGGAACTGTTAAATCATAACCTACAGTTTCTTGTAACATTGCTTCATAATATTGTTTACCAACTTTTTCTCCATCTGCAGTTTTATAGTTACCTAAACCACCTTCATTTGTAGCTTTTCCTCTTAAACTTGGTAAGTTATCTTTTACATAACGATAACCTTCAGCTAAAGGACCACGTACTTTTTCAGCATTTAATTCTTTATAATATGCTTTTTCTTCTTCTGTTAAGAAGTCAAGTCCATCGATTTTATCGTTAATTGTAGTAATCATAAAGTGTGGATTTTCAGTATCATCGATACCTTCTAAGAAACTCTTACATTGACCAACTACTTTTGTAATAACAAAGTTAGGCATACCATAACCATTTTCAGATTTTTTAGTTTCATAATCAACATATGCTTTAAATGTTTCAGGAACTAAATCTAAATATTTAAAATAGTTTTCAACATCAAGTTTTGTTCTTAAATGATATTGGTTAAGTAGTAAAGGAAGTTGTGCTTGATAACCAAGGTAAGATCCTAAGTATCCGCTTCCCATATATTCACTATCAGTGATTTCTAAAGTAACTGATTCATATAATTCTTCAATAATATGATAAGTCATCTTTTGGTCAAATGATAATTCTTCATAATTGTACTTTTTATATCTACCTAAAACTTCACAAACTTCCGCATATTCTTCATCAGTATAAGTTGAAGGAACTGGAAGTGTTGGTTCATAATGTTCAAAACCATAGTCTTCAGGGTTAACGAATAAGTAGTTAATTGACATTTCATCCCCTTCGATATAAAGTACCGCAATTTCATGTGCATAATCATCAAATGTTTCTGGGCTTAAAAACTCAGGTTGTTCAGGTTGTTCTGGTTGTTCGCCCCCATTTGGATTAGTACAGCCAAATAAAAAGATGGCTGAAAATAAAATCATCATTAAAGAAAATAATCTTTTAATTGTTTTCATAAATACCTCCCTAAATTTCTTTTTTATAGTATACTCCCTTTTTATTAATAAAGGTTTATTATTAACAAATAAAAACCTTTTCTTTTTTGAATATGTAATTAAAATTGCTTTATATTATATAAATGCTAAACAAAATTTTCCTATATTAAAATAAAAATAAATCACTTCTAATGAAGTGATTTATTCATTTACTACGCTTCTTATGTATTCATCAACAAATCTTAGTGGTGCTGGTCCACAGTCTAAAACAAGTGTATTAAAATCAAGTAGTGACATACCATTTGATAGTGCATATTCTCTTAAATCCATTAGTTTTAGGTAAGTAAAGAAATACATTGGATAGTTTGTTGGAACTTCAATAAGTTGTTCATAAACTGCTTTACAACTAGACATTTCAACTGGAATATAAGTATTAATATATTCATAAGTTTCTTCTAAAGTCCATCCTAAGTAATGAATTCCAATATCAAGTTTTGCATAAAAAGCAGCTTCAAAATCAAAGGTTACAGTATAATAATCTTCAATATAACTTGAGTATTCATCATGTTTATCAAAGAAAAGTTCGTAAGAAAAACGTTCAGAATATTGAGCCCAGCCTTCTTTATAACCAGTATCAGTTAAAAGTTTTCTTAATAAATTTACATCTTTAGACTTAAAGTATACATTTTGATACATATGGCCTGGGAAGCCTTCATGAGCAAGTGTTGTTAATAAATAGTCTCTATCAAGAACAAGTTCTCCTTCTTCATTTTCATAATAAATACTTGAACGATTTAATAAAATAAACTCATTTTCAAAATCATCAATTGCAGAAATCATATAAGCTGCAGGGCTAAAGTAATCTTCAATAGATTCATCAATATAGTCAATATTAATATTAAAGTCATCGATTATTGAAGGATAGTACCCAAGTAAATTATTCTTGTAGTATTCAAGTTGTTCTTCAATACTACCTGGCATAAATTCAATTGATGTAAGTTTTTCTTTTTCGCTTGGATTATTTAAAAAATAATCTTTTAAATTTCCAACTTCCTCAAATGAAGATTCAAGTTTTTTATCTAAGTATGCAAGAGCTTCATCAAGAGGAATATCATATCCTACCGCATCATTAAATGCTTCTTGATAATACATTTTACCTACGTTTTGTCCATCTTTTACATAATGTGCAAGTCCCATATTATTTTTTGCTTTTCCTAAAATACTCGGTAAATTTTCTAAAACATAACGATATCCATTTGCAAGAGGTCCACGCACTTTTTCAATATTTAAGTTTTTATAATAAATTTTCTCTTCTTTTGTTAAGAAATCTAATTCATCAATACGCTTATTAATTGATGAAATCATAAAATGAATATTAGTATTACTATCAATATCTGTTA
>CAJGCS010000099.1 GCA_904501965.1 uncultured Bacilli bacterium
GATGATATTAAATATTTCTTCATATTATTTTCTTCCTTTTATAGTAGTGATAATAATTGATGCAACAATCGCAATTATAAGAATTATTAATGTATAAGCAATACTAACATTTTGATTAAACATACCTTCATATATTTTTTGTAAGAAAACAAAAGAAATTACAATATTAATTGGATATATGAATGTTTTTAAAAAGTTAAATAGTTTGAATGCTAATACAACCATACCAATATATACTATCACAAGAAGAGTGCCAAGAATACTTTGAATAATAAAGGCGGTTACAATAGTTGTTGATGTACATACACAAAGCATAATAAGCGTAAATGTTTTTGGAAGAATTGGTTTGCTTTCTTCTAAATCAGCTTTATAATCAACAATATCATCAATACTTCTTAATATAACTGTGTTTGTTAAAATATTTATATAAAGAGCAATTTCAGATAGATTAATATCAATATTATGAATTAGTCTAAGTCCTATTACAAGTAAAATTGTTAATACTGATACACCAAATATTGGTGCATATTTTTTTAAGAATAGTTTCATATTACCACCATCTTTTCGAATATAGTTTTGCTTTAAAAAGCAATTTTTTCTTGTTTATGTTCATGAATGAGCACATTAAGTTAAGTTCTTTATCTATTAGTTTCTTATCAATTTTTTTATTTGCTTCAAGTAAAATAGAAGCTCCTTCTTTTGAAATTTTTTTATCTCTTATCATAAAACTAACCTCAGGTAATATATGAGGACGTCTTGCGATAAGGTTTTTTATATATGTAGATGCGTTATGAATTAAACAGTCAAAGTGTTCAATTTCATTGTTAGGATGCCATGATGTGTTGTTTTTTATTGTTGAAACAACATCTTTTACATCATAATCATGATAAATAAAATAGCCAACAAAATCTCTAAAGTCATTATTTAATACATCTTTTAATAACGCTTCTTTCATTTTCTTTGCAAGGTTTTTATCAATGAATTTATCTATTTTATTTAATACATTCATATATATATCATTTAGATTTGGTTTAACTAAATATGCATTATCTAAGAAGGGTTTAAAAGTATCCGTAGAGCTTTCAAAATAACCTCTAAACATTTGAGAACGGCTTCTTCCGTGAATGCAAAGGCCGGCATCAAATTTTGTTGTATAATTAATCATTAAAGCATATCCCATATATGAACATGCAATACAAGGAGAAAGATATCTATTTGTAATGTAGTTATATATTTCTTTCATAAGAGATTCATCAATTCTTATAAATTCATGGTCTACATTAAACACTTTTACAAGTGCTTTAATTTTATCTTTTGCTTCGTCTGATAAAAAACCATTATCTAAAGTAAATGTCTTAATCTTTAAATTATAGTCTTTTACCATTTTGTATAACACATAAGTTGAATCTTTTCCACCACTAAAAGGAATACATACATCATATGTGTATTTTCCTTTAATTGTGTTTATTTTTTCATCAAATATTTGCTTTAGTTTATCAAAGTCATGCCATTTAGTATATTCTTTTTCATAAGTTGTGCAAAAATTACATACACCATTTTTATCAAACTTTATATGTTTTACAGTAGAATCGTTTAAACAATTTATACATTTTTTCATTTATAGCTCCTTTTTAAAAAGAGCATATCTTTTCTTATATATTTCATAACCTCTCCAAAAAGCACTAAGTGTATTTTTTTGTTCGTTTTGGAAATGATATAAAATACTAGGGGCATTATAGTATCTTGCTCTTTCAAAGACAACTTTTACTAAACACATAACAACTTGTGTTTTTTGATGTTTACTTAAAACAGCAGCTGTTTTACAGACATAAGTATTATTTAATTTGTCAAAATAACAAATTCCATAAGCAATAAGTTTATTTGTTATTGAATCGTTTATCATATATAAATCAATATCAAAAGGAAGTTTTTTTAGCCATCCCATATATATATCATTAAATGCATAATAAGGGACATCTGAATATAAATAGCCTTCTTTAAAAGCTTCTTTTGATGCATCAAATATTAAAGGTGCATAATCGAATACTTCTTTGCCACAAATAAATGTATCTTTTGTATTAGTTGGAAGCTTTGCTTTTTTTGAAAGTGCTTCTAATCTTGTGTTTATTTTTGACATAGTTGATGCGTATGTATAAAGTGGTTTATATCCAAGAAATTTTAATGTATCAATGTCTTTTTTATTTCCTTTTATATCTGGTATTAATGTTTTGTCAAAGTTATCAATTGGAAGGCGATAATCAAACCAAGATGAATAGTTTACTGGACCAACAACGTTTTTAAAACCTAAGTTAGTAGCATCGCATTCTAATTGCTTAAATACTTCTATATTGTTTTCTAAAGTTTCACTTAAGTTTAAAAAGCCAAATAAACATTTATATTCTTTTTGGTTATTATTTACCATTAAAGCAACACTTGCATCTTCATATAAGTATTCTTTATAAAAATCACATAGATCAAGTATTTGTTGATTTTTTATTTTTTCTTCTATTGCTTTTTTTATATCTGTTTTAGTGTTTGCAAAAACAAAATTAACACCTGCATTTTGGCTAGCTTGTAAATCGTGCTTGCTATCACCTATAAAGAATGTATTACTTTTATCAAGACTATATTTTGATACAATAGTACTTATATTATTTGCTTTATCAAAACCAAGTGTTTGGCTAATACCACCTAGGGCAATTACATCTTTGAAATAATTTTTTAGGTTTGTTTTTTCAAAGAAAATATCGATATATTCTAAAGGACAATTGCTTACGATATATAAATTATAACTATTTGAAAGTTCTTTTATTGTGTTAATTACAGATTCATTAACTATTTCTTTTTTTCTTAAATATTCACATGTATATTCTAAACACTCAAGGGTATTTTTAAATGCAACATCATATGAATCTAGTGGAAAAAGCATAGGAGCAATTTCGTCAATAGTTATAGCTCTAAAATTATTTATAATACTACTATTAACTCTATAATCTTTTTCAGGATGTACTTCATAAAACTTTTCGAATGCATAGTAGTATGACGGAAGGGTATCCCATAAAGTTCCATCTAAATCAAAGATTAGATTTTTCATATTTATTACTCCTTTCTTTATTCCTTTTATATTATTATACTATTATTTTTTTAATTTTCAAAATATAATGAAATATATAAAACAAAAACCCTTGTAAAAACAAGGGCTTTTTTATGTTTCATTGATTTTATTTATTATTATTCAGGTGTAGAAACGCCAGCTTTAGCATCTACTGCTTTACCACTAGAGAATGTTACTTGAATATAAGGAACTTCTTCACCAGCTTCAAGTTTAGCTTCAACAGCTTTCATATCAGCACAATCTGCATACCAAGTGCAAGAACCAGTTTCACCAGAACCCATCATTGAGAATGTTGCATTAAGTGTAGGTGCACCTAATTTACCAATAACGTCTGCATAAGATTTAGCTTCGCCTTTAGCTTCTGCAACGCGGATTTCTTCTGCGTATTTTTCATATTCTTTTTGTTTTGAACAGCTTGCAAGAGTTAATACAAGTAATGCACAAACGAATAAAGAACAAATAGTTTTTAAAGTTTTTGTCATAATAGTTTTCTCCTTTAATTAAAATTTGTACTTTTAGTATACTCTTTTATTTTTTTTTTGCAAGTGAAAGTACTATAAAAAGCATATATTTATATTTAAAACGCATAAATCACTTTTATAATATTTGCAAAATAAAATATTATATAAACCTATTTAAATAAAAAAATCAGTCTCTAAAATTTAGAGACTGATTTATATTTTATATTATAGAGAATAATCCATAGCTAAGTATCTTTGATACATCTTGTATCTTCTCATAGCTTCTTCTTTATTAGTCTTTAATAATTTGTCAGCTAAAACAGGGTTAATATTCTTTAATTGAGCGTAACGAGTTTCACTCATTAAGTATTCATCATATAAATCCCAGTTTGGTTCTTTAGAGTCGATTTGAAGAGGATTTTTGCCTTCAGCAGCAAGTCTAGGGTCAAATCTTAATAATGTCCAATAACCACATTCAACAGCAAGTTTAGCTTGAACTTGGCTCATTGCCATGTTGCCTTTTCTCTTAATACCATGGTTGATACATGGAGAATAAGCGATAATTAGAGATGGACCATGATAGCTTTCAGCTTCTCTCATAGCTTTTAATAATTGAGCTTGGCTAGCACCGTGTGATACATATGCAACATAAACATGTCCATAGCTCATAGCGATAGCTGCTAAGTCTTTCTTCTTACCGTTTTTACCAGCTGCAGTGAATTTAGCGATTGAAGCAGTTGGACTTGATTTAGAAGATTGACCACCAGTATTTGAGTAAACTTCTGTATCAAGTACTAAGATGTTAACGTCTTCTTGGTTAGCAATTACGTGGTCTAAGCCTCCGTAACCGATGTCATATGCCC
>CAJGCS010000100.1 GCA_904501965.1 uncultured Bacilli bacterium
TAGGAGAAAAGAATATGTTTAGACGTAAAAAATGTGTTGCAATGTTACTTGCGGGCGGTCAAGGAAGTAGACTTCTTGCATTAACAACAAAGGTTGCAAAACCTGCCGTTTCATTCGGCGCTAAGTATCGTATTATTGACTTTACACTTTCAAACTGTATTAACTCTAATATTGATACTGTTGGTGTTCTTACACAATATCAACCACTTGTATTAAATGAATACATTGGTAATGGTTTACCTTGGGATTTAGATAGAACTTATGGTGGTGTGCACGTACTTCCTCCATACCAAGCAAAAGATAGTATGGATTGGTATAAAGGAACTGCTAATGCAATTTATCAAAATTTAAGTTTTATTGAAAGCTATGACCCTGAACACGTACTAATTTTATCAGGTGACCACATCTATAAAATGGATTATAATAAAATGCTTAACTATCATATTAAAAAAGACGCTGATTGTACAATCGCAACATTGGAAGTAACACTAGAAGAAGCAACACGTTTTGGTATTATGAATACAAATGAAGATAATACTATTTATGAATTCGAAGAAAAACCTGCTCATCCAAAAAGCACAAAAGCTTCAATGGGTATTTATATTTTCAAAAAAGAAAAATTATTTAGCTATTTAAATGCTGATGCTCAAGATCCATCTTCAAGCAATGACTTTGGTAAAAACATCATTCCAACAATGCTTGCAAAAGGAGAAAAGATGGTTGCATATCCATTTAGTGGATATTGGAAAGACGTAGGTACTATCGCAAGTCTTTGGGAAGCTAACCAAGATTTAATTGGTGAAAATCCTAATTTCGATATCTATGACCCATATTGGAAAATCCACTCTCGTAACATTGGTGCAACACCTCAATATGTTGCAAAAGGAGCTGTTGTTACAAACTCTTTAATTGGTGGAGGAGCTAACATTTATGGTACTGTTATTAACAGTGTTATTTCATCAGGTGTTACAGTTGCAAAAGGAGCTGTAGTTAAAGATAGCGTAATTTTCGCAAATGCTAAAATTGGTGAAGATGCAGTTGTAGAATATAGTATTATTGATGAAAATGTAAAAATCGGCAAAAAAGCAGTTATTGGCGAAGCTAAAGAAGCTAATAAAGGCATTGCTGTTGTAGGACGTGGATCTGAAATATTAGAAAATGAAACAGTACCTGCTGGTGCAAATATTGATCAAGGAGGCGTAAGATAATGAAAGCTTTAGGTGTTATTTTTGCAAACCTTCAAAATGAAAATATTGATGAATTAACAAGAAAAAGAACTACTGCAAGTATTCCTTTTGGTGGAAGATATCGTCTAATTGACTTTGCTTTATCTTCACTTGTTAATGCTGAAATTTCTAAAGTTGCTGTTCTTGCTCAAAAGAACTACCAATCATTAATGGACCATTTAGGCTCTGGTAAAGACTGGGATTTATCAAGAAGAAGCGGTGGTATTACAATTTTCCCACCATTTGGTAATTATAAAAGTGACTTTATCTATACTACTCACTTAGAAGCATTAAAAAGTATTGTTGGTTATTTAAACCGCTCTACTGAAGAATATGTTGTTTTAATGGATTGCGATAGTATTCATACAGTTGATCTAAGTGAAGCATTAGAATATCACGTTTCTAAAAATGCTGATATTACTTTAATCTACAATCATGGTATTGTTGAAAAAAGTATGGCTAATTTTATGAATCTTGAAACAAATGAAGATGGACGAGTTACAAAAATGAGTCTTAATTCAGTTCCTGGAACAAAACAAAACATTTCAATGAAACTTTTAATCTTTGGTAGAAGATACTTATTATCACTTATTGATGAAGCAATTGCACTAGGTCAAACAAGTTTCGAAAGAGATATTTTATTTAACAATGTAAATAGTTTAAATATTTATGCATACGAATATAAAGGCGTATGGATGAAAGTAACTACAATGGAAGAATACTATCGTTATAGTATGGAACTTTTAAAAGATGAAGTTAGAAATGGTGTATTCGGTAATCCAGATCACAGAATCTTTACAAAAGTTAGAGATTCAGTTCCTACTAAATATGGTAAAAATGCAAAAGTTGAAAATAGCTTTATTGCTGATGGTACTGAAATTGAAGGTACAGTTATTAATAGTATTTTGTTTAGAGGTGCAAAAGTTGGGAAGAATACTGTTGTAGAAAACTCTATTATTATGCAAGATACAATTATTGGTGATAATGTTAAACTTAATTGTGTTGTAACAGATAAAAACGTTACAATCAAAGATCGTAACAATTTATCAGGTTGCGAAAAACTTCCTTACTATGTAAGTAAAAACGTAATGATTTAAGCGAGGTTTTATATGGAAACAAACGTTAAAAAAATAGCTTATGTTGCATCTGAATGTCAACCTTTCTTCGCATCAGGTGGTTTAGGCGATGTTGTTGGTTCTTTACCAAAACGTATTGTTAAACAATCTAAAGGCGAATATGAAATTAGTGTATATTTACCACTTTATACTTTAAAGATGAATCCAAAATACTTTAACAAGCTTGTATATATTGGTCAAACAACTGTTAAACTTTCATGGAGAAATCAATATTGTGGTATTTACAAATATGTAGAAGGTGGCGTAAAATATTATTTCATTGATAATGAATATTATTTTAAACGTACAAACTACTATGGTTATTTTGATGATGGCGAACGCTTTGCATATTTTTCAAAAGCTGCCATCGAAGCAATGATTTACTTAAACGAAATTCCAGATATTCTACATGCACATGACTGGCAAACAGGTATGGTATCTGTATATTTAAGAACATTATTCTATCATGATGAAAGATTTAAACATCTTAAATCAGTATTCACAATTCATAACATTGAATACCAAGGTAAATATGCTTTAGATGATGATATCATTGAAGATGTATTTGGTTTATCTGTAAATGATTCTCATATCTTCGAATACCAAGGTAATATCAATATTATGAAAGGTGCTATGGAATCATCTAACATTGTGTCTACAGTAAGCCCTACATATGCAGAAGAAATTTTAACTCCTGAATATGCACATGGCTTAGAACATGAAGTTAGACGTGTAAAAGAAGAAGGTAAATTATTAGGTATCTTAAATGGTATCGATAAAACTTTCTATAATCCTGCTAAAGACGATTCTTTATTCGTAAAATATAGCAAGGATGAAATTGAAAATAAAGTACAAAATAAATTAGAATTACAAAAGATGTTAGCCTTAACAGTTGATGAAAATATTCCAATGATTGGTATGGTTACACGTCTTGTACACCATAAAGGTGTTGAATATATTAAACAAATCTTTAATGAACTTATGAACGAAAATGTTCAAATTGTAATTCTTGGTACAGGTGATAGTTATTATGAAGGATACTTCAAAGATATGGAAGCAAAATATCCTCATAAAGTTAGAGCTATTATTTCATACAACCAAGACTTATCAAGAAAAATCTATGGTTCAAGTGATTTCTTCTTAATGCCTTCAAGATCAGAACCTTGTGGTTTATCACAAATGATTGCATCAAGATATGGTACTATTCCAGTTGTTAGAGAAACAGGTGGCTTAAAAGATAGTATCCATAACTTTGAAGGAAGAAAAGGTAACGGGTATACATTTAAAGGAGATAATGCCTGGGATTTACTAGATGCATTAAAACATGCAATTAGTGATTTTAATAACAAAGAAGTACACTTAGACCATATTACAAAAGTAATTAAGGCTGATTTTGGATGGAGTGCATCTGCTAAGTCTTACATTGCAATGTATAAAAAATTTGAGTAGAAATAGGTAGTAATATGGCAAATGATAGTAAAACACAGTTAAATGTAAAAACGAAAATTGAAGAAAAATTAGCCCAATATTTTGGGGTAACTCCAAGCGATGCCTCAAATGAACAAATGTATAAAGCAATTAGTATGACTGTTTTAGATCAACTTTTAGAAAAGAAAGAAAAGTTTAATAAAGCAGTTAAAGCTGCAAGTGCTAAAAAAGTATATTATTTATGTATGGAATTTTTAGTAGGTCGTAGTTTAAAAACTAATCTTTATAACTTAGGTCTTGTTGATGAATATACAAAAGTATTAAAAGGATATAAAATTGATATTGAAGATATTTACGAACAAGAACCAGATGCAGGACTTGGAAATGGTGGTTTAGGTCGTTTAGCTGCTTGCTTTATGGATTCACTTGCATCACTTAATTATCCGGCAACAGGTTTTTCAATCCGTTATGAATATGGTTTATTTAAACAAAAAATCATCAATGGTTGGCAAACTGAAATGCCTGATGTATGGCTTCCTGGTGGTGAAGTTTGGCTTGTTCCAAGAAGCGATAGAGCCTTAAAGGTTCGCTTTGGTGGATGGGTTGAACAATACCAAGAAAACGGGAAAATGAAAGTTGCATA
>CAJGCS010000101.1 GCA_904501965.1 uncultured Bacilli bacterium
ACATTTGTTGTGGCGAACGACAAGTTGATAGATTTTTTGCTAACTCAGGATATCTGTTTTCACAGAATTTAACCCATGCAGGGCAACAAGAAGTAAATAGAGGAAGATTTTCATTTTTCTCTAATCTTTCTAAGAATTCTTGTGTTTCTTCCATAACTGTCAAATCTGCACCAAAGTTAGTATCATAGATTTCATCGAATCCAATCATTCTTAATGCTTTTGTTAAAACACCTAAGGCATTTGTTCCTTTTGGTAAACCGAATGCATCACCAATTGCAACTCTTACTGCAGGAGCTATTTGAACAACAACTCTACTATTTGGGTTATGAATGTGTTCCCAAACAGGAGCGATATTGTGTTTAATAGTAATTGCGCCTGTAGGACATACGGCGCGACATTGTCCACAACCAACACAATCAGTGTCTATAATTTTTCTATTAAAGGCAGTAGAAACTACCATGTTTGAACCACGGAAAGCAAAGTCTAATACTCCAACCCCTTGACTTTCTTCGCATGTACGAACACAATCTCCACAAAGAATACATTTATTAGGGTCAATTACAATGCAAGGAGAAGAATCATCGATTGGTAATTCTTTTTTATTGTTTTTAAATCTTACAGTGTTAACACCTAATTGTTGTGACAAAGATTGAAGAGCACAAGTTCCATTAACATGACAAGTTGTACAATCTACTTTATCAGAGCAATGTGATGCTAATAATAATTCTAAGATCATTTTTCTATGATGTTGTACTCTTGGAGAGTTTGTATAGATTACCATTCCATCTCTTGGAGCTTCTGAACATGTTGCGAAGATTTTACCTCTACTATCTTCAACAACACACATTCTACAAGCACCATAAGTAGATAATTCTGAATGATAGCAAAAAGTAGGAAGATTTATTCCGTTTTTTCTTAATACAGTTAAAATGTTTTTTTCATCTGTAAATGAAATCTTCATGTTATTTACGGTCATATATTTCATACTTATTTTCCTCCTATCCTTCAATATAAATAGCTTTAAACGGACAACTTGAAATACAAGCACCACATTTAATGCATTTTTCTGTATCTATAACAAATGGTTCTTTAATTTTTCCGCTAATTGCATTAACAGGACATGATCTAGAACATTTTGAACATCCTTTACATAATTCTGGACTGATTACATATTTCTTAAGAGCTTGACAATTGTTACTGCGACATTTCTTGTCTACTACATGTTCGATATATTCATCTCTAAATAATTTTAATGTAGAAACAACAGGTAATGCAGCTGATTTTCCTAATCCACATAATGCAGTGTCAGTGATTGTTTGAGCTAAATCTTCTAAAATATCTAAATCTTCTAAAGTTCCATTTCCAGCCACTATTTTTTCTAATATTTCTAACATGCGTTTAGTACCTTCACGACAAGGAACACATTTTCCGCATGATTCATTTTGAGTAAAGTTCATGAAGAATCTAGCAACTTCAACCATACAAGTGTTGTTGTCCATTACTACTAATCCACCTGAACCAATCATTGCTCCAACTTTGCTTAATGAGTCAAAGTCTAATTTTATATCTAAATGATCGGTAACAAGACATCCTCCCGATGGACCACCGATTTGTACAGCTTTGAATTCGCCATCACCTTTAATACCGCCACCGATGTCAAAAATTACTTCTTTTAAAGTAGTTCCCATTGGAACTTCGATTAAACCAGTATTGTTTACTGTTCCTGTTAAGGCGAATGCTTTAGTACCAGGACTGTTTTCAGTACCAAGTGTTCTAAACCAATCATCACCTTTTAAGATAATTCCTGGGACGTTTGCAAATGTTTCAACGTTATTTAAAACAGTAGGTTTACCAAATAATCCTTGTTCAACTGTTCGTGGAGGTTTTACTCTAGGCATCCCTCTGCTACCTTCAATAGAAGCAGTTAACGCACTACCTTCACCACATACGAAAGCACCAGCTCCGCGGTTAATGTGTAATTGGAAAGAGAAGTTGCTGCCTAAGATATTATCACCTAATAATCCTCTATCAGTAGCTTCTTTGATTGCATTTTTTAATCTTTGGATTGCAAGAGGGTATTCAGCACGAACATAAATATATCCTTCTTGAGCTCCAACAGCATAAGCGGCAATCATCATACCTTCAATCATCTTATGTGGATCGCCTTCCATGATACTACGGTCCATGAATGCTCCTGGGTCTCCCTCGTCACCGTTACAAACTACATAGCGAATTTTTTCTTTTTGTTTAGCAACTTGCATCCATTTATAACCAGTTTGGAACCCTCCTCCACCACGGCCACGTAATTTTGATTCAAAGATTGTTTTAATTACATCTTCAGGGGTCATTGTTAATGCTTTTGCTAATGCTTGATATGTATCTTTTGCAATAGCTTCATTGATGTTTTCAGCATCGATATGTCCGCAGTTTTCTAATACCACACGTGTTTGTTTTTTATAAAAAGGAATTTCTTCTTGTTTTTCATATCTAATATTATTTTGTGAGTATAATAGTCTTTCGATTATCTCACCGTTTTTGATTGTTTTTTCAAAGATTTCTTCACAATCAGCTAGTTTTACTTTTGTATATAAGATTCCTAATGGTTCAATACGCATTAAAGGACCCATTTCACAAAATCCATGGCAACCACTTTTTTTGATTCCGATGTTTCCATGGTCAACGTGAGATTCTAATGATACTTCGATATTAGAATCATTGTTAACTAATTCTAAAAGCCTTTCATAGATTTTTCCGCTACCACCAGCTAAACAACCAGTACCTGCACAAATTAAAACTCTACATTTACTGTTATTTATTTCTTGTAGTGTGTTGTTTTTTATTTCATTTAATTGATTAAGGTTGTCTATTCTCATACTATACCTCCATCTTTAATTTGTTTAAAAGTTCAGTAACTAACTCTGGTGTCATAGCAGGATAAACATCATCATTTACCATTAACACAGGAGCTAATCCACAAGCACCTAAACAAGATACTGTTTCAACAGTGAATAACATATCGTCTGTTGTATGTTTTTCTTTTGATAAACCTAAATCTTTATATAATCTTTCGATAATTGATAAAGATTTTCTTACGTGGCAAGCTGTACCATCGCATACTTTGATAACGTATTTACCTTTAGGTTCAAAAGAAAAGTTTTCATAAAAAGTAGCAACACTATATGCTTTCGCTTCAGTGATACCAATTTTCTTTGCTATATAACTTAATAATTCTGGTGGTAAGTATCTAAATTCTGATTGGATATCTTGGATAATCGGAATTAAAGATGAAGCTTTAGCACCATATAATTGAACTATTTCATCTGCTTTTTCATAATAGCTTTTATCTAACATAAAAAACCTCCATATAAAATAATATAATTTAGCCAAAAGCATTTTATCAAAAACGGCATAAATTATCAACAAATATTTAATTTTGTAAAATTAATTATTTAGTATATAAAAATATCCTTTTTAAATTTTTACTGTTTCTTTTTGTTAATATTTGGTATGAAGTAGAAATATTTTACTTTTATAATGGTTCATGATATAATCTATACGAGGTGAACCTTATGGCTAAAAAACAACCTATTGTGGCTATTTTATACGATTTTGATAAAACACTTGCTACAGACGATATGCAAAACTTTTCTTTTATTCCTACATTAGGAATGACACCAGCTGAATTCTGGGGAGAAACTGATGCATTAGCTAAAAAAACAGGAATGGAAAAAATCCTTTCTTATATGTATATGATGATTGAAAAATCAAAGGAAAAAGGAATTCCATTAACAAAAGATTTTCTTAATAAATTAGGAAAAGAAGTTAAACTTTATGAAGGTGTTACTGCTTGGTTTAAACGTATAAATGCTTATGCTGAAGAATTAGGAGTTAAGGTAGAACATTATATTGTATCAAGTGGAACTAAAGAAATTATTGAAGGAACAAGCATTGCAAAAGAATTTAAAGAAATATATGCATGTGAATTTTTATTTAATGAAGACGGTATTGCAACTTGGCCTAAGATCGCAATCAATTACACTGCTAAAACACAATTTGTTTTCCGTGTTGTTAAAGGTGCATTAAATTCTCATGACGATGTAGGTGTAAATTCAAGAATTGGACCTAAACGCGTACCATTTAGAAATATTATTTATATTGGTGATGGATTAACAGATATTCCATGTATGACGCTTGTTAAAGAAAAAGGTGGAAGATCTATCGCAATCTATCCAAAAGGCAAAAAGGATAAAGTTTATCCATTATTTGAAGATGAAAGAGTTAACTATATTTGTCGTGGCGATTATTCTGTTAATAGTGATCTTGATAAAATTGTAAAATTAATTATCACTCAAGTTTCAATATTAGAAACATTAATTAATAAAGAATCTGAATTATTAAAGAA
>CAJGCS010000102.1 GCA_904501965.1 uncultured Bacilli bacterium
ACTCAATTGACTGGCTTAAACAAAATGATAAACTTTCGTTTATACCTATTGTAATAGGAATATGGCTTGGATTTGGTTTTTTAATGCTTCTTGATAAAATCATTCCCCATTTACATGTAAAAGAGGATAAACCAGAAGGACTAAAATCAAATTTCAAAAAAACCACAATGACTGCTTTAGCAGTAGCTCTTCATAACTTCCCAGAAGGGATGGCAGTAGGTATTTTAATTGCATCAACAACTGTTGCTGGATCTAATGTTTCATTACTAATGGCACTTGCACTTGCAATTGGTATTGCTATACAAAACCTACCAGAAGGAGCAATTATTTCAGTGCCACTTGCATCAAATGGCATGAAGAAAAGTAAAGCTTTTTTACTTGGAGTCTTATCAGGACTTGCCGAGCCAGTTGGCGCTTTACTTACAATAGGCCTTGCTTTAATTGCAATGAATTTTATTTCTTTCTTGCTACCACTAATGCTTGCTTTTGCTGCAGGAGCTATGCTTTATGTAGTAGTAGAAGAATTAATCCCACAAATGGCTGGAGGAAAACACTCACATGCGGGGTTAATTAGTTTTGCTGTAGGGTTTACTATAATGATGATTTTAGATGTTATACTAGGATAAGTTTTTACTTATCCTAGTAATTTTTTTAAAAAATGTATAAGTAAAATATGTAAAAAATTAAAATTTTTTGTTGAAATAGTCGTTAATGAATTGACACGTATTTTAAGAAATGATATAATAAAATATAAAGTGAGGAAGTTTGACATCATTTTTAATGTCGAGGGCGAGAATATGAAGTTAAAAGTAGTAAAAATTATTGAAATTATTTGCACTTGCTTAGCTGGACTACTTGTTGTTGGGTTTTCATTATTTATTATCCAAAAGATTGCTTTTGAAGATAAACCTTTTGAATTTTTAGGTGTATCTGGATATGTAGTAGATAGTGATGATTTAAAGAAAAGTGACAACTCAGGTGTTTCTAAAGGTGATTTTATTATTGCCTTTAATAAATCATCATATGAAAAAGATGATCTAATTATTTATGTTGAAGAAGGCACAAATAAATATAAAGTACGTGAAGTATTTAGCGCGGAAAATGACACAGTTCAAATAAAATCTCCATATATTATTGCTGGAGAAGAAATGGTTGAAAAAACAATTTCAAAAGCAGATGTTGTTGGTGCAAAAATTATTGTTTTAAAAGATTATGTTTCTTTTAGACAAACAGCCTTATCACTTCCTGTAATAATTACTCTTTGTGTAGTTTTCTTTGGTGGTTTAATTGTTTGCTTTGTACTTGAAAAAGTATTTGAAAGCCAACTTAAAAACCAAAAAATGAACGAAGAGAAAATTCAAGAAGAAGAAAAGAAATTATAATATAAAGGTTATCCAAAAATATTGGATAACCTTTTTTGTTATTATGTTAAATAGATTTATTATTGATTTGAAATAAATTCCGAAATATGTTAAAATATAGAAAACAAAAAAAATTAAGGTAAAATTATGAAAATAAAAATAATTGAAAAATCATACAGTGAAGCAATAAAGTATCCTGCTGATTATATCGTAAAACCAAAGAAACCTTCTTTTTTACTTAATACTTTAATTAGAATATTAAGTGAGTTTGAACTATCTAAATTAAAGTTTAAAAAAGAATTAATTGGAATGGATAAATTATCAAAAAAAGAACCTTGTTTATTCTTGATGAATCATTCTAGTTTTATTGATGGTAAGATTGCCTCTAAACTTTTATATCCTAGGAAATATAATATTGTTCTTACAGATGATGGATTTGTTGGAAAAAAATGGTTAATGCAACATATCGGTTGTATTAAAACAAGAAAATATGTTCCTGATACTAGAATTGTAAAAGATATGATTAATGTTGTAAAAAAACATAAAAGTTCAATTTTAATGTTTCCTGAAGCGTGTTATTCTTTTGATGGTACCGCAACCCAAATACCTTATCAACTTGCAAAATGCATAAAGCTTCTTAAGATTCCAGTTGTTATGATTAAAACAAAAGGAGCTTTCTTGCGTCAACCTTTATATAATAATCTAAGACTTAGAAAAGTAAATGTTAGTGCAACAATGAAGTATTTATTATCTGCTCAAGATATTAATCAAAAAAGTATTGATGAAATCTTTGATATTATCAAACAAGAATTTTCTTTTGATTACTTTAAAGAACAACTTGATGATGGTGTTATTGTCAATGATGAATTTAGAGCTGAAGCTTTAAATAGAGTCTTATACAAGTGTCCTTGTTGTGGAGCTGAAGGCGTTATGGAAGGACTTGGTATTAATTTAACATGTAAAAAATGTAATGCTTTATGGGAAATGCAAGAAGATGGATCTTTAAAAAGTGATACTTTTACATTTACCGATATCCCATCTTGGTATAAATGGGAACGCTTAATGGTAATGAGTGACGTAGAAGATGATGATTATGAAGAAGATTATAAAGTTGATGTCTACTTACAAAGAGATTATAAAGGGCTATATAAAATTGGTGAAGGCAAATTAACCCAAACAAAAGATGGAATACATTTGAAAACAAATGATGGTGAAGTTGACTTCTATCAATCTAATAAAGTAATGTATAGTTTAAATACAGACTTTTTCTTCTATGAAATAGGAGATATGGTTTGTATCGGAGATGAACAAAACAGATTTTACTGCTTCCCACATAAAAAAGACGTAGTTGCTAAAATGCGTCTTGTTACAGAAGAAACATTTAAACTTAAGAAAAATAATATATAATAAGGAAAACTAATATGAGTAAAAGAAAGAAAAGTTTAATAATAATTGGCAGTATCTTTTTAACATGTATTATCATGCTTGTCGCATATCTAGGTGGATATTTTTTATATGTACTTGATTCATATGAAAGAGTTGAAGATAATTATAATCAAGAAATAATTAATAATAGTGAAATTGAAACAGTAGAACAAAATACAGAACTTAGTATTATTTCATATAATATCGGTTTTGGAGCTTATTCACAAGATTATAGTTTTTTCTTAGATACATCAGTAACTAAGGAAGGTAAGAAAAATACTGGTGATAGTGGTTGTGCTAAATCAAAAGCAGAAGTATTATATAACACAAATGGCGCAATCAATATACTTGATAGTTTTAATCCAGATTTTATTTTACTTCAAGAAGTTGATCTAAATTCAACAAGAAGCTTTCATGTAAATCAATATGAAATGGTCAATAATCATTTTACTGATTATGATTCGACGTTTGCACTTAACTTCCATACTGCTTTTTTACCATATCCATTTCATGATATGCATGGTGAGTCAAACGCAGGTCTTGCAAGTTTATCTAAGTACAAAATGGAAAGCGCATTGAGAAGACAGCTTCCGATTGCTGATGATATTTCAAAGTTATTTGATTTAGATAGATGCTTTAGTGTTATGGAATATAAAGTAGAAAACAACAAAACATTAGTTGTTGTTAATATTCACATGAGTGCTTATGATGAGGGTGGTGTAATTAGAAACGCACAATTAGAAGTTTTAAATAACTTCCTTGCAAGTGTAAATGATGAAAATCATTATGTAATTATCGGTGGTGATTTTAATCATGATTTAGTAACATTTAATCCTAAATATGGTTATAATTATGATAATATTATATTTAGTGAATTTAAAGCATTTAAAACTCCAGAAACACTTGCATACATGTTTAATGAAGATGGAACTTCAAGAATAATGAATCCATTTATTATTAATGCAAGTACAAATGCTCCAACAAACAGAGATGCCTCTGTTGCTTGGGAAAAAGGAGCTACATTTGCATCAACTATTGATGGTTTTATTACATCTAGTAATATTGAAATTGTTAGTATTGAAACAATTGTTACAACAAATGGTAATAAAGGTATTGATCACTTTGCATATAGTGACCATGATCCAGTATTAATGAAATTTATCTTAAAATAATAATATAAGAGGAGGAAAGAGATATGGTTATTCATATCTTTGGAGCAGCTGGTTCTGGGACTACAACCTTGGGAATTGCTCTTGCAAAAAAACTAGGATTTAACCATATCGATGTCGATGACTATTATTGGTTAAAAACAGATATTCCTTTTACAGTTGCACGTAAAAAAGAAGAACGTGTAGCCTTATTAAAAGATGCAATTATTTCTAAGAAAAATGTTATTGTATCTGGTGCTGTTTGTGTTTGGGGAGATGAACTAATTAATTTATTTGATTATGTAATTAAACTTGAAACTAAAACACAGATTAGAATAAGCCGCCTAAAAAAACGTGAGTTTGAACGATTCGGTAGCCGTATCTTAGAAGGTGGAGATATGTATAAAAATCATCTTCGTTTTATTGAATGGGCTAGCATTTATGATGATGGTGGATTAGA
>CAJGCS010000103.1 GCA_904501965.1 uncultured Bacilli bacterium
GTAATGCTAGCCGTGAAACAGAAGCGTTTGTTGCAAAACATTTAAAAGAACTTGATCGTGATGTTAAATACGTTATCGTAAATGAAGCTGGTGCATCAGTTTACTCTGGTTCTGAAATCGCAAGAGAAGAATTCCCTGATTATTCTATCGAAGAAAGATCAGCTGTATCAATTGCTCGTCGTTTACAAGATCCACTTGCAGAACTTGTTAAAATTGAACCAAAAGCAATTGGTGTTGGGCAATATCAACATGACGTAACTCAAAAGAAATTAACTGAATCACTTGATGCTGTTGTTGAAACTGCAGTTAACCAAGTTGGTGTAAATATTAATACTGCATCACCATCATTACTTAAATATGTTGCTGGTTTAAATGCTGGTACTGCTAAGAAGATTGTTGCGCATCGTGATGAAAATGGGCCATTTACATCAAGAGAAGAAATCAAAGTTAAAGGTGTTGGTGCTAAAGCACTTGAACAAGCTATGGGTTTCTTAAGAGTTGTTGATGGTACTGAACCACTTGACGTTACTTCAATCCACCCAGAAAGCTATGCAGTTGCAAAAGCTATTTTAGAAAAACTAGGTTTTACTCCTTCTGATTTAGGAAAAACAGAACTTGTTGAAAAAGTTAAAGCTTTAACAGATGAAGAAAAACAAGCTATGATTGCAGAACTTAATGTTGGTGAATATACATATCAAGACATCTTAGATGCATTTGTTGCACCTCTTCGTGACCCACGTGATGAAATTGATGCACCAATTTTAAGAAGCGATTTACTTGAACTTGAAGACTTAAAACCTGGTATGGAATTACAAGGAACAGTTAGAAATGTTGTTGACTTCGGTGCATTCGTTGACTGTGGTTTCCATGATGATGGTTTAGTTCACGTATCAAAAATGTCAACTGGATATATTAAACATCCACTTGAAGCAGTTAGCGTTGGACAAATTGTTAAAGTATGGGTTCTTGAAGTTGATCTACAAAAATCAAGATTACAACTTACAATGATTGATCCTGAAGCTCCTGTTGTAGCTCCTAAACCTAAGGAAAAAGTTGCTAAGCAAAATAAATCTAAAAAACCTTTTCAACCAAAACAAGTTGAAAAAACACAAGGTGAAAATGCTGAACCTGTAAAGAAAGATCAACAAAAACAATTTAAAAAACCATTTAATAAAAATAATAAAAACAATAATAATAACCATAATAATACTAACAAGAACTTTAAAAATCAACCTAAAAAACGTAATGATGTTGATATAGACAAATTTAAAGAATTATGGGCAAAAAAGCAAAATAGTTAATTTATTTGTCTAAATGTAGTATAATTAAGTATACAAAAAATCTAGGAGGGTATTATGGTATTTGAAAAAATACAAGCAATCGTTGCAAAAGAATTAAATGTTGAACCTGAAAAAGTTACTATGGAAACAGATTTAGTAGAAGATTTAGGTGCTGACTCTTTAGATGCAGTTGAACTTGTTATGGCTGTTGAAGAAGAATTCGGTTGCGAATTAGATGACGAAACTGCTCAAAATATTAGAAAAATTGGCGATATCGTTAAATATATCGAAGAACATCTATAAAAAATTAAGACTAGTAAAATAATATTTTACTAGTCTTTTATTTTTTTAAATTCTAAAAATAAATAAAATAGTTTGACTTTAAATGTAATTTGGTTTATAATATATTTAAGAATAAAAAATATATAGATAAGGAAGGTAGTAATTATGCCTAATATCCCAACAAAGAGAAAAAATCCATTTGAAAAAACATTAGAAGCAATGCGTGAAGAACAATCTAAAAAAGAAGAAAAAACGCAAACTCAAGAAGCTGTAAAAGAAGCTCCTAAAAAAGCTCCAGCTAAAAAGACAGCTGAGAAAAAAGATGATGCTAAAAAAGCTCCAGCTAAAAAAGCAGCTACAAAGAAAGCTACAACTAAAAAAGCAACAACAAAAAAAGCTGCGGCTAAACCTGCAAAAGTAAAAATTGATGCTAAAACTGGGGTTGCTGTTGTTGTAACACCAAAAGCAAAGAAAGCAGCTACCAAAGCTACTACTAAAAAAGCTGAAGAAAAAGTTGAAACAAAAAAAGCTGCAGCTAAAGCTGCTAGTAAAAAAACACCAGCTGTTAAAAAAGCATCTACAAAACCAGCTACTACAAAAGAAACTCCAATAATTGTTGAAACACCTGTTGAAGAAATTAATGTTGTTGAAACTAAATCAGTTGAAACACCAGTTATTGAAACTCCTACGGAAGCTCCTATAGTTATCGAAGCTCCTACCTTAGAAGTTCCTGCTAAAAAACCACGTAAGATTTCTAAACGTGCTCAACTTCTAAAAGAACAAAAAGCTGCTGAACGAGCTGCAGCCAAAGCTGCAAAGATGGTTCCAGTTGAAATTGTTAGACCAGAACCTAAGAAACTAAAATTAGCAACAAAAGAAGAAAAAGCGCAATTTAAAAAACTTGAAGAATCATTCGATTACCTTGTAAATCTTTCTAGTGTAGTTGAAGAAAAAACAATGAATAAAGATGAAATCACTGATATTACACTTGGCGAATTACATGTTATTCAAATGGTTAAGAAATTTAATAATAAACCAATGACTTTAATTGCAAATAATCTTAAAGTTACAGTTGGATCTTTAATTACTTGTTTAAATAGATTAATCCAAAAAGATTATATTATTAGAACAAGAGATGAAATGGATAATCGTGTAATATTATTAAGCGTAACTCCTAAAGCACAAAAAGTATTAAAAGCACATGATAAATTCCATAGTGATATTTTAGGATTATTACTTGAAAATGGTGTTACTCTACCTCAAGCAACTAAAGTTTTATCAACATTAAATACTGTTTTAGAAGTATATTATGACCCTATTCATAATAGTTTTACAAAAGAAGAAAAAGGAAGTAAGGCGAAGAAGAAATGATAAATTATTGTGAAAATAGAAAAAAGATATTTGATCTACTAGAAAATAGAAGTATAGTAATACTTCATTCTGGTTATGATCAACATAAGAGTGCTGATAGTAATCGTAAATTTGAAATTAATAGAAACTTTTACTATTTAACAGGTATTAACCAAAAAGATGTAAAACTTGTACTTGTTAAGATTGAAGAAAAAATGCTTTCTTGGTTATTTATTGATGAAATTGATGAAGTAATGGCTAAATGGGTTGGTCGTACTCTAACAAAAGAAGAAGCAAAGGAAATTAGTGGTGTTGATGAAGTTTACTACAATAGTCAATTTGATAGCTTAGTAAGTAGTTTATATCAACCAACTAGACACTTTGCCTACGAAGCAGATAAAGTATATTTAGATTTAGAAATTAAAAAATTACCTTTATATAATAGCTTTGGCCTTGATTATGCAAAATATTTAAAGAAAAATTATCCTTCAGTATGTGTAAAAAATATTTATCAAAGTATTGTTGAAGCACGTATGCAAAAATCAGAAGGTGAGATTGAAGAAATCTTAAAATCAATTGATACAACAAAAAATGCAATTTATAATGTTATGAAACATCACAATGAACTATCAAATGAATCAATTGCAACTGCATATCATGATTTTACTTTAATTTGTGAATCAAAACCAAATTCATTTGAAAATATTATTGCATCAGGTAAAAATGCAACAATCCTTCACTATGATTCAAACAACTCTGATATTGAAGAAAATAGTTTACTTTTAATGGATGTTGGTTGTTATACTAATTGGTATTCAAGTGACATTTCAAGAACATTCCCAGTTAGTGGTAAGTTTACAGAAAAACAAAAAGAAGTATATGAAATTGTTTTAGATACTAATAAAAAGTGTATTGAATATGCAAAAGATGGCGTATCTTGGAAAGATATTAATGATTATGCGAAAAGCTTACTTGCAAGCGGACTTAAGAAAATGGGATTAATTAAAGAAGATAATGAACTTATTAAATATTACTTTCATTCAATCGGTCATTCGCTTGGATTAGATGTACATGATCCTAGTATTTATTCAAAAGGATTAGTTGAAGGCATGGTAATTACAATTGAACCAGGTTTATATATTGAAGAACTTGGTATTGGTATTCGTATTGAAGATAATATTGTTATTACAAAAGATAAAGCAATTGTATTATCAAAAGATATTATCAAAGAAGTTGAAGATATTGAAAACTTTATGAAATAAATTAAAATGAGGATTTTATGAAAAAAATTAGAGGATTATTTGTTCTATTAATTTGTTTGTTTACAATTACGTTAGTTTCATGTAACAAACCTAGTGAACCAGAAGTTCCACATGTACATGAATATCAAAATGGTGAATGTAGTTGTGGTGATTATTTATCATACGTAGTTAAGTTTGTTGATAATA
>CAJGCS010000104.1 GCA_904501965.1 uncultured Bacilli bacterium
ACTTCATCTAAAATAGTATAAGTTGTAACAGCTTCGCCTGCATGTGCGCCACCTACTAAATCGTAAGAAATTGTATATTCTACAGCTTCCCATTTAGCAGTAAGAACTAATTCACCAGTAGAACCAACTTCAATTTTTTCTTGCTTTTCACCAGCAGCATTATACCAACCTAAGAAAGTATAACCTTCTTTTGTTGCAGAACCTAATACAACTTCATCTAAAATTGTATATGCTGTTGCAGCTTCGCCTGCATGTGCGCCACCAGCTAGATCGTAAGAAATTGCATAGTTTTCAAGTTCCCAAGTTGCAACTAAAACAACATTTCTAGTTGTACCTTCTGGAAGAGCTTCTACAACTTCACCATCTAATTCCCAACCAGCAAATTTGTAACCAGCTTTTGTTGCAGGTTCAAGTGCTAAAGGAAGATCAGATTTAACGAAACCAGCAGGGTTAAGTTCTGAGTTTTCACCGCCATTTAATTCATAAGAAATAGTATATTCTAATGCTAAAACAGTTACTTTGAATTCAATTTCTTTTTTAGCTTCGTCAGATACGATTTCAATTTCAAATTCAGCTTCACCTGGAGCATGAGCTTTAATTAAACCAGTTGAAGAGATTTCTGCGATTTGAGGGTCAAGCCCTTTATAAATAATTTCAAGATTTGATAAATCTTGGTTTGCTACTTCAACTTTAACTTGTTGAGCAGTTTCTTCAATCATTTCAGGATTGAAAGAAACACTAGCAGCAATCTCAACTTCTCTATTTTCTAAGTTACAAGCACCTAGAGTAATGACGAAAAGAAGAGTAACTATAATTAAGAAAAATCTTTTTTTCATAATGTCTCCTTTACTTTATGATTTTACATACTTATTATATCATTTTGTCCTTTTTTTTACAAGCGTTTTCACTCATTATATAATATTTTATTCAACAAAAAACTCACGCCAAAAAAACGGCGTGAGTTATATTATTTTTATCGATAATTCTTATCATCTAATTCAATAAATTCCATTAAAGTTTTAATACGTTCAAAGATTCTTGATGCTTTAACTAGGTCAATTTCTTTGTTTCCGTTTGAAATATGATCAACAAGTAACTCTTTACTAATGTTAGAAGATATACAAGTAAATAGATTATTCATCATACGATCTTGTAAAACAGCACCAAGAACTTCATCACGAATAAATTCGCTATTTTGTTCGCCGCCAAAGTCATCTAAAAATAAGCAGTCAACTTCTTTTAACTCATCAACAATTGATTCAAGTTTGCCAGCACCGATTGAACTTTTTACTTGTCTTACTAAATCAGGATAATACGCAAAGATTACCTTCTTTCCTCCATCTGATAAACGTTTTGCTAAAAAGGCAAGTAAGTAAGATTTTCCACATCCATATTTTCCATAAAGGTACATTCCTTTTGGAGTAACTCCTTCTTTAAATGAAGTAAGAACACTTTTAATCTTTGATAAAACTTGTCCTCTTGCTTGATTAACTTCAACATTTTCAAAATTAAATCCTTCAAAAGTACATGATATTGTTTTTAAGTTGCTGCGTTTAGAAACTTCTTTTTCATATTCTTCTAAATACTTACAACTTTCAAAAGCAACTTCAACATGTCCAAGTGCTTCTTCTAAAACAGGAGATTTTCCTCTTACGACTTGAGAACATTCATCTAAACCTTTGCATGATGCACATTTTGAAGACTTAGTAACGTAAGAAAAAAGAGGAATTAGATTTTCATCAATATTAATCTTATTTTCTTTAATAAAACTACAAGCTGCTTTATTTTTTAAGATAAGTTCTTTTGCACTTTGCATATTAGTTCTCCTTTACTTTGAAGAATTCTTCTAGGTCTTCAATATTTTCTTCTTTTGTTTTTATCTTTGAATCAAGGTTTTTCTTATTTTCTTCTTGATATTCTGTATACCATGTTGGAACAGCTTTTTTAACTTTTGCTTTTGTATATGTCTTTTTAACAGGGTTATTTAAATTATCTAAATAATTAAGAGCATCAGTTGTTGTTCTAACACCAGCTCTTTTCCATGTTTGGATAATCTTATTAAAATAATTATATGTAGGTATTTCACCGTTTCTTTCTTCAAGAACATAGATTAACACAGTATTTAAAAAACCAATTCCAATTCCTGTTGTTTTTAATAGTTCATCCATTGTCGCTATTTCACTTGCAACCATTGGTTCATTGTATTTATGTTTAACAATTTCTTCAGGTGTTGTTGATTCTAAATAAATAACTCTTTCATCAGCTGTATCAGATTTCTTTTCAACAACTTTTGTAAGTTTTTTATTTTTGTTGTTATAAATACGTTTTATATGTTTTTTTACTTCTTCGTAGTCAACTTGTTTATTTGTATTTACACTACAAGCAAATGCTTCTTTCATTTCTTCTTCGTTTAAACCATATAAGAAACTATATCTATTTACAAATTCTTCAAGTTCACTACTATTTAAGTCTTTTTCACTTAATAACCCAAGTGCGCTAGCAAATATTATAAAATGACGATAATTGAAGTTTTCATTTTTAACTTTAATTCCATTTGCACCTTCAATTACTAAAGCATCAACATCAAAATGATTGATTTCTTCTTCAATACTATAAACTTCATCAAAACGTTTTGTGATATTTTCATATCCTGCTAAATCAATTCTTCTAACAAGCATTTCAAGAGCAAGTTTTTCTGCTTCTTCTTTAGTAACAGACGAAATCAAAGCTTGATATAGAAGTTCATCTTTAAAAAACTTTGATGGAGTTAAAACGTCTTTTACATAAAATACGTAAAAATTATTTAAACAATATGTTTCAATAAGCCCGACTGCTTCAAGTTTATTAAGTAGCACTTCTAAAATATCTTGTGAAAACTCTAACCTTCTTGAAAGAATGCTGAAGTTATAAACATGTGATTCATGTTCGTTTGAAATAATACTATCATGAAAACTATAGAATAAGTTTATTGCTTTAACGCCAACAATTGGTAAATATAGTGCGTTAAGTGTTCTTCTATCATAGTCACATAATGGTTTTTCAATCATTACTGAATAGCTATCAGATAGATTAATCTTATGCATCGGTAGATCCTCCAATACGTTTTAAGATTAATTTTTTGCCAAGTTCTTTGTAAAAAGCGTCTAACATCTTTTGAGGTTTATTAAGTCCCATTAGACTATTAACTTTTACTTTGGCATCAACTGATATTTCATATGGAGAAATAATTCCAACTGTTACAATAATGTATGCTTTTTTGCTTTCAAAAAATAATTCATGATAATGATCATCAATATTAACCATTTGAAGATTAAGTGCATTTTGGCATACGTTGCTAATAGCACTTTTCGCTTTTTCGTAGTTACTTGTGTAATAATGAGTAATTAACATCTTTTTATTTGGATCTTTATTTGAATCAGCTGTTTCACACATTGTACTAAAGAAGTTTACTATATTTTCTAGTGCCATTATTCTTTCCTCCATTTATTTTTCTAAAACATTTATTAACTCTCGAATTCTTTTATAAGTATAACATAACTCTTTTGAATTATCAATTATAAAGTCTGCCAAATAACATTTATCTTTCATTGATAATTGTGATGATATTTTTCGTTTAGCATCATCACTTGTAATATTATTTCGCATCATTAATCTATCTAAGTTTGCAAGTTCATTTGTATAAACTAAAATAGTATAGTCACATAAATCATCAAAATGTGCCTCGAATAAAAGTGGTACATCAACAAAAACAATACTTGTTTTGCTTAAACAAATTCTTCTTAATATTTCTTCTTTAACAAGTGGATGAACAATTTCATTTAACTTTTGTCTTGCTTTCAAAGAAGAAAAAATTAGTTTTGATAGTCTTTCTTTATCTACTTTTTTTTCACAAATAAATTCACTACCAAACGTATATTCAATCAAATCTACTAGTTCTTTTGTTTCGTATAATTTCTTAACAATTAAATCACTATCAATTACTTCATAGCCTAAAGTTTTAATGTAATCACAAACAGTTGATTTTCCACTACCAATTACTCCAGTAATACCAATTACTTTTTTATTTACTGGTTGACATTTTGGACAGTAATAAGTTCCACGTCCCCCAACTCTAATTTTCTTTATTTTTGAAGAGCATGTTAAACATATATCTTTTGTATGCACAAGTAAATGTTGTTGGAATCTTCCTGTAACACCTAAACTACTTGTATAACTTCTAATAGTTGTTCCACCTTCGCTAATAGCTTTTTTCAGTGTTTTCTTGCTTGCATCAATAATATTATTACAATCTTCTAAAGATAAGCTAGAACAAATACGAAGTGGGTGAAGTTTACTTAAGAAGCATACCTCATCA
>CAJGCS010000105.1 GCA_904501965.1 uncultured Bacilli bacterium
GATTTATCTTGCTTTAATGATGAAGCTCTAGCAAGACTTCTTGCAAGTTCAAAAATACCGACTGTAAGTGCTATTGGCCATGAAGCAGATTATACAATTTGTGATTTCGTGTCATCATATCGTGCGCCTACTCCTACTGGTGCTGCTATTGCATTAACAAAAGAGAAAAAAGATGTAGTTGATCTTGTATCAACATATACTTTAAGACTAAAGAATTCAATAAAGAATAAACTTACGAATTGTTATAACGATTTAACAAAAATAAATAAATCTTATGGATTAAGTCATTTTGACGAAATCCTTAATAATTATTCTAGAAATCTAGAAGGATATATTAGACATTTAGAATTATTATCGCCTGAAAACTTAATGTTAAAAATACAAAAAGATATAGATAATGATGTAAAACGAATTGGAATAGCATATAAAAATTCATTAGATCGTTTTGAAAAGCAAATTGACCTTAGTGATCGTATTCATAATTCTTATCTTAATAACATAAAAATGTATGAAAATACATTTAGTAAAAAATTAGATAAAATTGTATTATTAAACCCATTTAATATTATGAAAAAGGGTTATGGTATTGTTTATAATAAAGGCGTAATTACTTCAAATGTTAGAAACATTAATCTAAACGATGAAGTTAAAGTTCGTTTAGTTGATGGAACATTTACTGCTGTAGTTAAAAATATTAATGAAGAAAAAGAATAATAGGTGTAATATGGAAAATAAAAAATTTGAAGAATTGTTAAAAGAGCTTCAAGATGTTGTTGCTAGCTTAGAAAGTGGCAAATTATCTTTAGAAGAATCTGTTAATTATTATAAAAGAGGTATGGAATTAAGTCTTGAATGCCAAAAAAGACTAGAAGAAGCTAAACAAGTTATTGTTAAAAAGGTAGAAAAAGGCGAAGAAAAAGATTTCTAAAAAAACAAATTAATTTATTGAAAGGAGGATTAAAATGAGTAAATATTCAATTGATAAATTAAAAAACATGAATATAACAGAACTTTATGAAGTTTCTGATAATATTCGTAAAGATATCATTGAAGTTGTTAGTAAAAATGGCGGACATTTATCATCTAATCTTGGTATTGTTGAACTAACAGTTGCATTACATAAAGTTTTTGATTCTCCAAAAGATAAAATTATTTTTGATGTATCCCATCAAACTTATGCTCATAAACTTATTACAGGTCGCTCTTTAGATAATTTAAGAGTACTTGGTGGCGTTAGTGGATTTTCAAAAATGAGTGAAAGTGAACATGACTCTTTTGAAGCAGGTCATTCATCAACTTCAATTTCAGCTGCAATCGGATTTTTGGAAGCAAAGAAGACAAATAATGAAATTGGTCATGTAATTAGTATTATTGGTGATGCCTCGATTACAAATGGTCTTTCTTTTGAGGCTTTAAATTATCTTGGTGCTCAAAAAAATCAAAAAGCAATTATTATTTTAAATGATAATCAAATGGGTGTATCAAAAAGTGTTGGCTCACTTGCACTTAGTTTTAACAAAATTAGAGCTAAAGGAAGCTTAAAATTCTTAAGAAAGATTACTCCAAAAGGTATTAAAAAGATGCTTAAATCTTTTGCTTACCGTCAAAATATATTTGAATATCTTGGCTTTAGATATTTTGAAGGTATTGATGGTCATAATATCAAAGAGTTGATTAAATATTTAAGCTTTGCAAAAGAATCAAATAAATCTGTTGTTTTACATATCAAAACAATTAAAGGTAAAGGATATAAATTTGCAGAAGAAGATTCAAGTGGGTATTGGCATAGTGTTGATCCTTTTAATATTGATACTGGAATTTGTAAAAATGAAAATAGCTTTAAAAGCTTTGGAAATACAATTGCAAATCATTTAGGTAAAAAAATAGAAGAGGGACTTAACAATATTAGAGTAATTACTCCTGCTATGACGCTTGGAAGCGGACTTAAAGATTTTTCAGTAAATTATAAAGATAACTTTATTGATGTTGGAATAGCTGAAGAAAATGCCGTAACGATGTCATCAAGTATGGCGATAGCTGGCCTTAGACCTTTTGTTTTCGTTTATTCAACTTTTTTACAAAGAGCATATGATGAAATATTACATGATGTCGCAAGACCAAATTTACCAGTTGTCTTTTGTATCGACCGAGCAGGGATAATTGATGGAGATGGAGATACTCATCAAGGAATTTTCGATGTAAGTTTTTTATCAACAATGCCAAATGTTGAAATCCTAGCTCCAAAAAATATTCTTGATGCAAAAAAAGCAGTAGATTATGCTTTGATGAAGTCTAATCCTGTCGCAATCCGTTATGCAAAAAAAGATGAAAATGTTAATTTATTTAGCGAAAGTAATTTTTCAAAATGGGATTTAATAAAAGATGGTGATGTTTTAATAATTTCATATGGTAACTTACTATCAACTATTTATGAAACTATTAAAAATACAAATGTTGCACTTTGTAATGCTCATAATTTATCAATAATTGATAAAGATCTTTTATTAAAATATAAAAAAGTAATCGTAATAGAAGAAGTTATAGATGCTTTAAGTCTTTCAAATAAAATAATAAACTATGTGTATAAAGAAAAAATTGATATTAAAGTTTCTTCTTATAATATCGGAATGAACTATCTTGAAACTGGTAGTAAAGAAGACCTTTTAAATAAATATATTGGTGATATTGCTAATATCATTAGAAAGGAGGCCAAATGTTAAGTAATTTAAGAGTTAAAAACTTTGCAATTATTGACAATATAAATGTTGAGTTTGATAAAGGATTCACTGTTTTGACTGGTGAAACTGGTGCAGGTAAATCATTAATAATTGATGCTATTGGCCTTTTATTTGGAGAGCGTTCCTCTACATCAATTGTAAGAAACGGCGAAAGTAAAGCAATAGTTGAAGGTGTATTTGAAAATTTAAGTAATAAAACTAAAGTTATTTTAGATGAGATGGGCGTTGAATCTTTAGAAGATGATATGCTTATTATCAAAAGAGAGATTAATTTAACTGGTAAAAGTATTGTACGAGTTAATGGTGAAATTGTTACACTTAATCAACTTGAAAAACTTGCATCTACTCTTGGTGATATTCATACCCAAGATGATACAAAAAAATTATTTCAACCTGAAAATTATTTAGCTTTTATTGATGATGAAAATTCACTTTCAATTTTAAAGGAATATTTAGATTTTAAGAAAATTTATTTCCAAAACATAAAAAAATATAAAAACTTAATTAACTCAGAAGAAGATATTACAAAAAATCTTGAGTATTGGGTATATCAGCTAAATGAACTTGAGAAAGCTAACTTAGTTGTTGGTGAGCTTGAAAATTTAGAAGAAGAATTAGATTTACTTGATAATTATGAAGTTATTTATAAATTGTTATTAGAAATAAAGGATACTTTTAGAAATCAAGATATAAGTGGTTCTTTATATAGTGTAGTTAATGTTTTGGAAAAACTTTCTAAGATTAATTCGAAATATTCAAAACAATATGAACAACTAAATGATGCATATTATATAGTTGAAGATATTGAATCAACAATTAAAGATGATTTTAATCATTTAGAGTTCGATGAAAATCATTTGAATGATTTAAATGAAAGAATAAACTATTTAAACAGCTTATGTAGAAAATATAGAACTGATATAAATGGATTAATTAAATTAAAAGAAGATCTTAAAGAAAAAATTAATAACGTTGATAATATTGATGTTTATATTGAAGATGCGAAAAAAGATGTTGTTAAGAGTTTTAACAATCTTGCAAATGTGTCAAAGAAATTGACTTCAGTTAGAAAAAACAATGCTGAATCACTTATTAAAAATATTAAGGGAACACTTTGTGATTTATTACTTGATAAAGTTCAAATTGATATTAAATTTAATGATTATGATTTAACTGATCCTTTTCAATCAAGTATTTTCTTAGATGATGGATGTGATATTATTGATATTTTAGTATCATTCAACGTTGGTGAAAACTTAAAACCACTATCAAAGGTAGCATCTGGCGGGGAAATGTCTCGTGTAATGTTAGCTCTAAAAGTAAATATGCTCGAAAACCTTCATTTATCGACAATTATCTTCGATGAAATTGATAGTGGTGTAAGTGGAGAAGCTGCAGCTGGTGTTGCATCAAAAATGAAAGAAATTAGTAGATACACTCAAGTATTAGCTATTACACATTTACCAATTGTAGCAAGCACAGCCGATACACAAATGTTAATATCAAAAGAAGTTGTTAATGATAGAACTTTAACAAATGTTTCAACATTAACGTTTGAAGAAAGAGTAGATGTTTTATCAAAAA
>CAJGCS010000106.1 GCA_904501965.1 uncultured Bacilli bacterium
GACTATTCAAAATGACTCAGTTGCCCTTGGCGATTATGATGCAAACTACTTCCAACATATTCCATACCTTAACACATATGATGGTGCAACAAAACTATTTGCATCATGTAAAGTACACTATGAGCCACTTGGCATTTATAAAGGAAAAGCAAATGGAAACTTAACAGATGGCAAAACATTTGCAATCTGTAATGATGAATCAAATGCTGTTCGTGCTTTTGAACTGTTAAAAACAAAAGGTGTATTAGATGAAATTCCAGTAACAAGCGATGGAAAACTTACTTTTTCAGGAAGTAAATGGACATCTAATAATGGTATAACAGTTACTTTAATTGCTGAAGAATTACTTGTTGCATCACTTCCTGATTATGATTTTGTTTGCTTACCTTGTAATACAGCTTATACTGGTAATGTAGATCAAACAAGAAAGGTTGCTTTTGAAGATGACGCTAAACAAGTAAGCGAAAAAGCAAATGTCCTAGCCGCAAGACTAAATGATTACCAAACAGATGAAATCTATAAAGCAAAAATTGATGCTTTAACAAATGCTTTATTATCAAATGAAGTTTCAAGTTATGTTCAAAGTAAGTATAATGGTGTTATTACTTGTGATGCATCAAGTCAAATCGATTTAAGATAAAAAAAGAAGCTAAGAAAATTCTTAGCTTTTTTATATAGAGAAAACCGTGTAATTTCTTACACGGTTTTCAATATTCTTTTATAGAGGGGGAAAAGAATCATATTAATTTTTGGATTGTAGATATTTAATATATTAATTAAAGGAGTTAACATAAAATGTGGAACAATCCATGTAAGTGTTAAAACAACTAGTTTTATTCACTTACAACATAATTATAATATGTCAACCTAAAAATTACCTAAAATAAAAATATTTTTATAAAATTATATGAATTTTACAAATCTTCCCATCAGGACTATAGATTTTTAAATTTCCTTTATGAGTTTCTACTATATCTTTAACGAGTGATAATCCTATTCCTGTACCACCAAATACAGATACTCTACTTTCTTCACTTCTATAAAAACGTTCTGCAAAGTGGATTAAATTTCCTTTTGTAATATTCTCTGCATCATTTTCAGATTTAATATGAACTTTACCTTTACTTTTGTATATAGAAAAATTAACATATGTTAAAGAGTATTTTCTTGCATTATCTAAAAGTAAACTAATTAAGTCTCTGATTAGTTTTTCATTACCATAATATATAATGTCTTCATCAATCGTATATGTAAATTCTTTATTAATTGTTTTTGCAAGGGATGATACTGTTTCGTTTGCAGCTTCGCTTAAAGAAAAATCAGCAAGGTCAGTTAAAATATTAACTTCATCAATTTTAGAAAGCATTACTAAATTATTTGTCATTGATGTAAGCTTTACAACTTGTTTATTAATATTTTGAGTATATTCGTTTTCACCATATTCCATTTCAAGAAGTTCATTATTAGCGTTAATAACAGTAAGTGGTGTTTTAAGTTCGTGAGAAGCATTAGTGATAAATTTCTTTTGTTTTTCATGAGCATCAATAATTGGCTTTAAAATTCTGTTTGCAAAAAGTCTCAGTAATGAAAAAATTGTAAGAAGGCTTAGAAGTGATATTATAAATGCAGACCCTAGCATGAATCGTAGCGTAAATAATTGACGGTTGCAGTCAATAAAGATTACTGCAGAGCCATCTTCAATGTCATACTTGAAGTATCTAAAACCTTCTTTGTAGCCTCTATCAAAATGAAACCCTCTTAAAACGCTATTTGCTAGTCTTTTTGCTCTTTCGTTTGATATATTAGAATTTGTAACATTTATTTCATCAGGTTTAACCGAACCATCATATACTTTGACAACAAAATATCTAGTTTGATATTTTGTATCAATATCGACTTTACTATTTTCGCCAAATGTACCATTATTCTCGTATAAGATATTAATTAATTTATCTGTACTATAAGTTATGTTTATGATTGATGCGATATAACTTGTGGAAATAATAATTGATAAAACGATACCTACAGATAATAAACATATTGCAATTAATTTTATTTTTAATTTTTTAATCATTGATTTCCTCTAGAGAATATCCAAGACCACGCACAGCTTTAATAGTAACATTTGCACCGATTTGAATAAGTTTCTTTCTTAAAGAAGATATATTTACCCAAACAACATTAATTTCAGATTCATTGTCATAACCCCAAATAGTATTCATAATCTTATCTGTAGAAAGTAAGATATTTGAATTAACAATAAGCATTTCCATAAGTTGATATTCTTTATTAAGAAGTCTAACACAAGAAGATTCTGTATGCATTTCGTATGTACTTGTATTTAAGGTAACATTACCAAATTCATATTTTTTAATAATTGTGTTTTTCCTTCTTGTTAGAGCTTTTACACGTGCAACAAGTTCCTTCATTGAAAAAGGTTTACTTAGATAATCATCAGCACCAGAATCAAGCCCTTCAACTTTGTCATTAACATCAGATTTTGCGGTTAAAATAATAACTGGTGTATTATCTCCTTTTTGTCTCATCTTTCTAAGAGCACTAAGCCCATCAAGACGAGGCATCATAATATCTAAGATAACACAGTCATAGTCATCATAATCCAAATACTCTAAAGCTTCAACGCCGTCATATACTGCTTCTGTATAAAAGTTATTAAGTTTTAATACTTTGCATATCGCAAAGGAAATGTCTTTATCATCTTCAACAACTAAAACTCTCATAAAAATTCTCCTTTATATATTAATATTTAATCAGATAGAACTTAAATTAAGTTAAATAATATATAATTAATTATATCACAAAAAAAATAACTAGTCTAGAAAGTAGAAAAATGCAACTAGCTAATTGCTAGTTGCACAAGATTTATCTTTGATTTTTACTTTTTTTATTATTGCTTTAATAAATACAGGTAAATACAATAAACCAATAAATACACATGCAATGATAATAATTACAACAATATATAAATACCAGTGCCATTTTTCAGTAAATACAAATAAGCTTGGAAGAGGCGATTGCATTATAAAGAAGAACTTAGTAATATATTGAAGATCAAAATCACCTGTAATAATATCATAATCATAATGAGCTAACATTGAATTTGTATATATACTTGCAAAAGCAAGAGCACCTAAAATTGCAAGTGTAGTAAAATAATGTTTTGGTTGAATTACAATCTCTTTTTGGGTCATAATATATACACCAAGTACTATTAACATACCATGATAGAAGAAGTATTGATATGATTGTGGGTTAGTAAAAGATATATTGCTCGGTAGTGCTAAAGCAAGTATTGCCCCAATTATAAATGTTGGGAACATAAAAGCAACAATTATAGTTCTTGCGTTAGATGGTTTTAAAAAGCGAACTAAAAAGATAAACAGTATTTGAATAGAACATAAGTGAAGCGGAACATGTGCCATTGAAATAAACGGAACTAGTTCTTTTGTAACTTCACCAGATGCGTTATATGTTTCAATCCAGTCAAACTCCATACAAGATAGTGTTTTAGTAACTTCTGATATTACGCATAGAACGCAAGCAACAGTAAAGACTGTCTTAAATGAAGGTTTAAGCCCATATATTAAGCCAAAAGCAATACCCATTAGAATAAAGGTAATTATTAAAAAAATAATTTGCATTTGTGTTTGAGTCATAGATTTTTCTCCGTTTCAAAAGATACTAACATTTTATCACAGAATTAGACAAAAAAGAAGTAATTAACTTTTGACGAGTTATAAAATAATTATCAATTTACTTTACATAAAAAAATTATCATGATATATTAGTATTAAATGATAATCATTATCATTTAGGAGGAAAGATGAGACACTCAGATCAACGTGATATTATATATCAAGTAGTCAGCTCGAGTTGTGATCATCCGAGTGTCGAAACAATTCTTGAAAGATCAAAAAAACTGATGCCTTCAATTAATATGGCAACAGTTTATAGAAATTTAAATGTACTTGTTTCTCAAAACAAAATAATAAGACTTACTCTTACATCAGGAGATCGTTTCGACAAAACATTACATCCTCATCCTCATTTTTATTGTAAGTGTTGTAATGAGGTAATCGATGTTGACCACAACGCCGTAGCTGATATGGTAACATCAATTGAAAGCAATGACTTTCAAATTGAAAAGGTAGATGTTATGTTTACAGGCATCTGCAAAAAATGTAAAAATTAAAAAGGAGATTATTTAAAATGGAATTAAAAGGATCAAAAACTGAAAAGAATTTAATGACTGCATTTGCAGGTGAAAGCCAAGCTAGAA
>CAJGCS010000107.1 GCA_904501965.1 uncultured Bacilli bacterium
ATGATATCAGAAGAAACTAATTGTTCTTCAGTATATCCAAATGATTCGTTAGAAGCAGCTTTCATAGCAGCATTAACAGTAGCAGCTGTTACTTCTTCTTCAGATTTAACAACAGCAACTAAAATTGTTGATGATCCTGTAGGAACAGGTACACGTTGTGCTGAACCAATTAATTTACCATTTAATTCTGGAATAACTAAACCGATTGCTTTAGCAGCACCAGTAGAGTTAGGAACAATACTGCATGCAGCAGCTCTAGCTCTTCTTAAGTCACCTTTTCTATGTGGTCCATCTAATACCATTTGGTCACCAGTGTAAGCATGAACAGTTGTCATGATACCACTTTGGATAGGTGCATAATTATTTAATGCAAATGCCATAGGTGCAAGACAGTTAGTTGTACATGAAGCAGCTGAAATAACTTGGTCTTCAGCAGTTAAAGTTTCATGGTTAACGTTATAAACGATAGTTTTTAAATCTTTACCAGCAGGTGCAGAGATAATAACTTTTTTAGCACCAGCATTGATGTGTGCCATTGATTTTTCTTTAGAGCAATAGAAACCAGTACATTCTAATACTACGTCTACGTCTAATTCTTTCCAAGGACAGTTATTTGCATCTTTTTCTGCATAAATTCTGATTTGTTTACCAGAAACAGAAATCCATCCTTGTTCTGCTCCTTCTTCAGAGCAAGCAACTTGATCAGCTAAATGATATCTGCCTTGAGCTGAATCATATTTTAATAAATGAGCTAACATTTTTGGACTAGTTAAATCGTTGATAGCAACAACTTCATAACCTTCTGCATCAAACATTTGTCTGAATGCTAAACGTCCAATACGACCAAAACCATTAATAGCAATTCTTACAGCCATTTTAAATATCTCCTTTTTTATTTATAAATTTTTTACGCATATATTTTATCACTTTTTGCTAATTCTTGCAAATAGTTTGATAATTATAACAATGTATTATCATCAGGTAATTCATCAAAAACACCTAATGTATACATTTTTGCATATTGAGTTTTGTTAACACTTGTTCTAGTTTCAAAGTCTTTTTTAGAGATGAAAGGTGATTCTTCTCTTGCATCTTCAATTGATTTAGCAACTGCATCTCCTAAAGAATCTATTGCAATAAATGGTAAGTATAGAGATTTTTTATCTTCTCCAATAGTAAAGTCTTTAGCTCTAGATTTTTCTAAATCAATTTGTCTAAAGCTATATCCCCTTAAAACCATTTCAAGTGCCATATGAAGTTCAGTAAGTAAGTCTTTATCTTTATCAGTAAAGTCTTTGCTTTTATTTTTTTGTAATGTTTCAAGTTCATTAATTTTATTTCTAATTGCATTTTTACCACTTGCAAACACTTCTGCATCTAAACGCTTTGCACGTTTAGAGAAGTATGCAGCATAATAATATATTGGTCTATGAACTTTAAACCAGCCAATACGAAGTGCCATAATAACATATGCAGTCGCATGGGCTTTTGGGAACATGTATTTAATTTTCTTACATGAATAAATATACCATTCTGGAACTTTACATTTACGCATTAATTCTTCTTGTGAAGTTTTTAAGCCTTTTCCTTTACGTACACCTTCCATAATTGCGAATGCATCTACAGCTGGAAGATCATATTTCATTAAGTCAAGCATAATATCATCTCTACAAGCAATTACTTCCGAGAATGGAACAGTAGGATATCCTTCTAATTCACCTTTAAATAGCATTTCCGCATTTCCTTGCCAAACGTCAGTTCCATGTGATAAACCAGAAATTTTAATAATGTCACCAACAGTATTTGGTTTAATTGTTTCAAGCATACCTCTTACAAAATCAGTACCATATTCTGGTATACCTTTTGTTCCGCTTGATAATAAATCACCATCATTTCCTTGAAGTTTTAAAGCATTTTTAGTAGAAAATAAAGAAATTACATCAGGATCTGCAATAGGAATTTCTTCAACTTTACTAAATGGGAAATTTGCAGGATCTTCTTCAACATAATTCATAAGCATTCTAATTACTGTAGGGTCATCATGACCAAGGATATCTAGTTTTAATAGATTAGATTCGAATCTATGATAGTCATAATGTGATGTGCGCCACTTAAGTTCACCAACATTGTCAGGATCATCAACTGGTGGATATTGAACAGGGAAAATATCAGTATATTCAATATCATCAGGAACTACAACAATTCCACCAGGGTGTTGTCCAGTAGTTCTTTTTGCGCCAGCAATAAATGTAGCGATTCTTTCCATCTCGCATTTACGCATTTCCATGCCATGTTTCTTTAAATAATCTCTTACATAAGCAAATGCCGTTTTATCTTTAACCGCTGAAATAGTTCCAGCTCTAAATGATCCATCAACACCAAATACACTTTGAACAAATTTATGCGCTGTACTTTGATATTCGCCAGAGAAGTTTAAATCAATATCTGGTACTTTATCTCCCTTAAATCCTAAGAATGTTTCAAAAGCAATATCAACACCATCACCAATTAAAACCTCACCACAATGAGGGCATGTTTGGTAAGGAAGGTCAAAACCAACATCGACTTTCTGAAGCTTTTCATCAATTTCTGGTTCGATTGTAACTCCAAATTCCTTTTTCTCAGCGTCTGAGAATTTAAATGCTGAGTATTTACACTTTGGACAACGGTAATGTGGTTTTAAAGGGTTAACTTCTGTAATATTCATCATAGTTGCAGCAAAACTACTACCTACAGAACCACGGCTACCTACAACGTATCCAGCTTCATTGGATTTTTTTATCATCATATGTGAAATATAATATACAGATGCATAACCATTACCAATGATTTTTTCAAGTTCAACATTTAATCTTTCTTGAGCATATCTAGGTGGATTTTCTCCATATAAATTTCTTAAAGTTTGATTTGAAACATCAATTAATGCTTGTTCCATTGAAGGAACTCCCATATAACTTAAATAATCATCACGAGGAACAAATAATTTCTTAGGGAAAATGTCAAATTCTTCAATCATATCTGCAATAATATTGGTATTTGTTACAATAATTTCATTTGCAATTTCAGCAGGCAAGAAATCAAATTCCTCAAACATTTCAGTTGTTGATCTAAAATGCATATCAATTGTTCTACCACAGTTATTAAGTTCATGCATACCACCACCAGATGGACGTGGAACAGAAATATAAATATTTCTATATTTTGCATCTTCCTTAATCAAATGATGAACATCCCCTGTTGCAACAACAAGTTTATTTTTGCTTTTTGCAACATCAATAATTAATTTAATTGCTTTTTTAATTTTTTCTAAAGCTTCATTTTCATCTTCATCTAATCTAAACAGATGTAGGTATTCAACAGGAGGTTGAACTTCAACATAATCATAAAAACAAATTACTCTTTCTACATCTTCTTTAGTTTTTTCAAAAGCATTTCTCCAAATCTCACCATTAGCACATCCACTACCTACTAAAATACCTTCACGATATTTTTCAATAACGCTACGTAACATACGTGGTTCTTTATTAAAGTGAGTTGTATTAGCATCAGATAAAATTTTATATAGGTTCTTTAACCCAACTTTATTTTTAACAAGCAAATTAATATGCTTTGGTATTACAAGTTTAGATAATTCATCAATATCAATTAATGAATTAAGTTCATTATAGTTACGGATATTTCTTTCTTGTAAATCTCCAAGCATTTTCATAAATACGTTATTAGTTGTTCTAGCATCGTGAATAGCGCGGTGAAGTTGTTCTACATCTACTTTTAAACTTTTTGCAAGAGCACCTAAGTTAAACTTCTTTAATTGATCGCCATATAATACATGTGCAAGTTCAAGTGTATCAATACATGGATAAATACCTTCAAAAATATTAAACTTCTTCATTGTATGATAGATAAAGCCAGTATCAAAATGAGCATTGTGGGCAACAAGAATTGCACCATCAATGAATTCTTTAAATCGATTTATAACACCTTCAATATTATCTGCATTTTCAACCATATCATTAGTAATATCAGTAAGTTTTGTAATAAATTCTGTGATCGGTCCTGATGGTTTTACAAATTCTGAGAAACTATCAACAATCATTCCATGTTTTACTTTTACAGCACCAATTTCTATTATTTCACAAAAGTCAATTGAAAAACCAGTTGTTTCAATGTCAAAAATAACAAATGTTGCATCTTCAAGTAAAATTGATTCATTAGTTAATGCTATTTTTAAAGCAGAATCATCAACATAATAGCCTTCACATCCTGCAATAGGTTTAAT
>CAJGCS010000108.1 GCA_904501965.1 uncultured Bacilli bacterium
TGCGGCTGAAGCACAACCTGCATTATTACAAGATTATACAATCTTTGTTGCTGAAATTGCATCTACATTTAATGAACATAACTTACTAGATTATTTCCTTGCATCAAATGCTTCAAAAGAAGAAAAAATTGTTGTTATTGAAAAAGCTATTGATAATATTATGGGTACATTCTATCGTCAAACTTTATTTGCAGAATATGAACTATTAGCACACGAAGTAAAAGAAGCAGGAAAACCTATAAACTCACAAGTATTATCAAATATAATGATTGAACTATACAAAAAATATTATGATTTAGATATTACTAAAGAAGGTGTTAAAGAATATGTATGGGCATATATTCCACACTTACACTATACACCATTCTATGTATACCAATATGCAACAAGTTTTGCAGCAAGCTTTAAAATTTACAAGAATGTAAAAGAAGGAGGCGATGCAGCATTCGAAAAATACTTAGGACTACTTAAATCAGGTGGATCTAAATATCCAGTAGAACAAGCAAAAGATGCTGGCGTTGACTTCATGGAAAAAGAAACATTCATGGCAGTTGTAGAAAGAATGAATGAACTTGTTGAAGAACTTGAAAAATTATTAGCAGAATAAAAAACTAGAAAGGAGGAACAATATGAAATTTATTCATTGTGCCGATTTACATCTTGATTCAAAAATGGAATCAATATTTCCAACAAATCTTGCAAAGGTAAGAAAAAGAGAAATATTAGATACATTTAAACGAATGATTGATTATGCATGTGAAAATGATGTAAAAGCTATCTTAATATCAGGCGATATGTTTGATACAAGTAAAGTACAAGCAAGAACAAAAGAATATATTATTGATTTAATTAATGAACACAAAAATATTGATTTTTTGTATCTTTGTGGTAACCATGATGAAAATAACTTTGTTAAAACATTAGATGTTGTTCCTTCTAATCTATTAACATTTACTGATAACTGGGGTAGTTATCGCTATGATGATATTGTTATTACTGGGGTTGAATTAAATAGCGTTAATAATAAAGTTATTTATACTACACTTGATTTAAATGAAAATGATGTAAATATTGTAATGTTACATGGCCAAGAATCAATGTATGATACTAAAATGGATGCTGATATTATCAACCTAAAAGCATTAGAAAATAAACATATCGATTATCTTGCTTTAGGGCATATTCATTCATACAAAGTAGAACGACTTGATAAACGAGGTAAATATGTTTATAGTGGTTGTTTAGAAGGTCGTGGATTTGATGAGTGTGGAGAAAAAGGTTTTGTTTTAGTTGAAGTAGAAAACAAAAAAGTAAAACACACTTTCGTACCTTTTGCCAATAGACGTCTTCATGAAGAAAATGTAGATATAACTGGACTTGAATCATTAAGAAGTTTAGAAAAAGCAATAACTGATAAAACAAATAGCATTAATCCAGATGATTTAGTAAAGGTAAATTTAGTTGGTACATATACAACAAATACTAAAAAAGATATACTTAGATTTAACCAACTTCTTGAAAATAAATTCTTCTTTGGACGTGTTAAAGACAAAACAACAATAAAGATTAATATTGATGATTATAAAAACGATATATCATTAACAGGTGAATTTATTAGAACAGCGCTTCAAAGTGATGAATCAGAAGAACTTAAAGGTGATATTATTACTCTTGGTCTTCGTGCTTTACGCGGGGAGGATTTAGAATAATGAAGTTACTTAAAATATATGTTGAAAACTTTGGATGTTTAGAAAAATACACAAAAGATTTTACAAATGGTGTTAATGTTATAGAAGAAGAAAATGGATTTGGTAAAACTACACTTGCAAACTTTATCAAAGCAATGTTTTATGGATTTACAAATATTAAGAAAAGTTATCTAGACAACGATAGACTAAGATATGCACCTTGGCAAGGCGGTGTATTTGGTGGTTACCTAGACTTTGAACTTAATAGTAAAAAATACCGAATTGAAAGAACATTCAATCCAGTTGGTTCAACAAAAGATACATTTAAACTTTACGATTTAGATACCAATAAACCATCAAAAGATTTTTCAAAAAACATTGGAGAAGAAATTTTTAAGGTAGATGTAGAAGGATTTATTAGAAGTATATATATTCCTCAATCAAATATCGAATGGTCTGATAAGAAACTAAGTCAAAATTTAACCAATATGCTTGAAGGATCTTCTTTAGATAATGACATTGCAAATGCAATTAAGAGCCTAGAAGCTGAATCTAAAAAATATGTTAAAACAGGTAATAAAGGTTTGATTGCAGAAACACAGTCAAAGATTTCTGAACTTGAAGAAAAAGTAGAGATTGCCGATTTATCAAAAGACAATACAAAAGTATTAAAATTAAAACTTCAAGAACTAACAGACGAATTAGAAAAGCTAGTAAAAGAATTATCAAGTATTAAAGAAGAAATCAAAAAAGCAAATAAACAACATGAAAAAGAAGCTATTTATAATCACTATAAATCACTTACACAAAATATTGGAATAATAAAAAAAGAACTTGATTTATTAAATACTTTCTTTAAGGAGAAATATCCAACAAAAGAACAAATTAATTATAACTATGCTCTTTTAGAAGAACTATCACTAAATCAAAGTGAACTTAATAAGATTAGTTCTAGCGATTATATTGATGATGAATATAGCCGCTTAAAAGAATATTTTAAAAATTACCCAGATATTTCAGAAGATATTATTAAAGAAAAAATTAAAGATAATGACGAATTAAAGAAACTTTCAATTGAAAAAGAATCAATATCAAATGAAATTGATAAAGTAGAAAATAAAGTCGAAAATGAAACAGTACTTACATCAACACACAAGATGATATATATCTTACTTGCTTTCTTAAGTGGTATTTTATTAATTCCTGGTATTGTTATTTTAGTTGATACTATTTTAAGATTTAATATAGTTAAGCTATTACTTAGTATTGCTTTAATTTTACTTGGCATATGTTTTGGAGTAATATCGTTAATTATATTTATTGTTCGTGTTAATAAAAACCACCAAAAACTTCAAAAGTTTAAAAAACTTGAAGAAGATTGCAAAAAAGAAAAAGAAGAACTTATTAAAAAATATAGTATTCTTGAAAGTGAATATAATTTACTAAATTCTAAAGTAAAAGATTTTGTAATTAAGTTTGAAAAAATAAATGATAGTATTATTACAAGATTTAGAGAAGATGCAGACTATTTAATTGAGTTAAATAATATTAATAATTCTTATAAAAACTATAATAAACTTCGTTTAGAATATAGTAAAAAACAACAACGTATTGCACTTGTTAAAGAAAAATATGAAAGTATTAAAGATGAATTATTAACATTTACTAAATATTATCTTGAAGATGCTGAACCATTTCAAGCATTAAAGTTAATTCAATTTAACTGTGATAGATATGAGTCTTTATATACAAGGTTAAATAATGCAAATAAAGAACTAGAAGAATTCTTAAAAACAAATGTAGTTGATGAAGATATATCTGTGAATGTATATAATTTACAAGAACTTGAAAAACAAGAAACTTCTTTAGAAAATAAAATTTCTAAACTCTCTCAAGAAAAATTAGTTTGTGAAAACAATATTCAAAATAACGAACAAGCAATTGATAGCTTATTTGAATTAGAATCACAGATTGCGGTTGAAAAAGACTTGCTTGCAGAATATACTTATAAGTATAATGTCATTACAAAAACAATTGAGTTTTTAAATAAAGCTGAAGAAAAACTTTCTAGTAATTATTTATCTAGTATTGAGAAAAACTTTAAAAAGTATATGGATAAACTAGTAGATAAGAACAATAACTTCTCTTTAACAACTGATCTAGATATTGTAAATGAAGAAAAAGGCTCTTTCAAAGAACTTGGATATTATAGTAGTGGATATCAAGATATTGTTACTTTCTGTGCTAGACTTGCCTTAATAAAAGCAATATTTAAAGATACACTTCCACCACTTGTTTTAGATGATCCTTTTGCAAATCTAGATAAGAAAAAATTATCTCTTGTAAAAGATATGTTATTAGAACTTGCAAATGAATATCAAATAATTTATTTAATTTGTCATGAATCTAGAAATATATAAAAAATCTACCCGTTAAGGGTAGACTTTTTTATGTTGTTGATTGATTTCCAGAAGCGTTAGTCCAGTAATAATTGCCATTTGCATCTTTACCAGCTAAGAAACTAAAATCTTTTGGAGTTCCGTTATAATCAGGGTAATCTGGAGTTGCATAACCAATAA
>CAJGCS010000109.1 GCA_904501965.1 uncultured Bacilli bacterium
ATTCAAATAAATCACTTGGTGTAAATGTTATAGGAGATGTACCTTTGTTAACATATAGACCACCACATGATGTCCAGTAAACTTCCTTAATAGATGAAGCATTTGTTATTTCGTAGAAATTACCTGCCGCAATAGGAAGTGCATACCCGCCAACATATAAAATTTGATTACTCCAACCAATGTATTTTGTATCAGTTGGTGAGTAAGCACCAGTATCAGATGGGTTCATACATGATGCATCGTTTCTATAGAATAATGCTAAATAATCACTTGGAATTACGCTCGCATTAAATGTAACATCAACAGAATGCGTTATATTTGTATTTGGAACTGTTGCAGTAAGAGTAAGAACTATCTTTTTATTTAGATACATTCCATACTTCTCGCCAGTTGTTATATTGTAAACTGTTGCATCAGTTGCATTTTTATAGTTCCAACGCATGTTTTCTGGTGTTTCTAATGGTTTACCATTTTCTAAGTTTTTATCAAGAGTTGAAACAAAGTTATTTACATTAACTTCTAATGTTTTAATATTATTAATTGTGCTTAAAGCATTTGCTAAAATACTGTAGTTTGTAACTAAAGCTTTTTCTTCGTCTGTTAAGTTATTGTATAATTTTAAGATATTATTAACTTGAGTTTCATGTTGTAATGTAATAGATGCAGGAAGAGCATTAATTCTATTAAATACAACTTCATGAGCTGCTTGTGAAGAACCAGTTGAAAGTTTTACAGGTTCGCCAATAACATTTGCTCTATTTACTGTAGAAACATAGTAATCATATACTGCAGTATCATTTACTTTAATTGATGTATTTTGAGTATATTCTACTAAATGGTCAATGTTATTTTTATCTAAAGTATCCCCTGCAGGTACTTTATATACCATATAACCACGAACATTATCTACTGCATCCCAAACAATTTCATTATCAATTAAACATAAGTTTTCAACAGGATAACTAGGAACGATTGATGCATATGACTTTTGTACTGAACTTGGAACTCGTTTTTCTCCCCATAGTTCTTTAAATGTCGCTACACCTTTTTGAACAGTTGTATTTGAGCTTAATAAGCTTGCGTATTTATAAACACAAATACCATCGATTTCAGAATACATTCCCGCATTTAATAATTGTTTCTTAACTTCGTTTGTATCTTTATTCCAATAACCACTTGATTCAATGGCCATATATATACCCATACCCATATACAGGTTACAATCTTTATAAGTTGTTGCCCAACTCCACCATCTTGTAAGTGCAGCATAACTTGCAACGTTATGTTCTAATCCCCAGTAACTTTGAGGTGTGATATAATCAATCCAACCTTCATTAATCCAGTGTAATGTATCTGAATATAAATAGTTATCATAATGTGCAAAGCCAGCTGTATATGATCCTAGTGGTGATGTTAAGTTACCATTTGCATCGTATGTTGGTTTTGCAACATATCCACCATTTCTGTAGATTCCAGAAGGAGAAATACCAAGTTGAACGTTTTTACCATACTTTTCATTATGTGCTTTCATTTCATTATGAAGTTGTTCAATAAATAAGTCAACTTGTTGTCTTTTCCAATCGCCTGATTTACTTGTTTCAACACCAGAAATGTAGAAATAGTCATCGAAGTGAATCGCATCAACATCGTATTTTTCAATAACTTCCATACATGTTGCAACAATAAAATCTCTTACTACTTGACTTCCTGGGTCAAGAATTGTTCCGCTACCATTTGATAAAAGTAAGCTTTCATCAAGAGCAGGGTTACCTTCAGGATATTCTCCTACAATATTTGAATCAAGTACACGGTATGGATTCATCCATGCATGGAATTCAATACCACGTTTATGGCATTCATCAATTAGCCATTCTAATGGGTCAAATTCTTCAAAATTAACATTTTGCCACCATCTAGCTCTTGGGTTTAAGTCAGAATCATACATTGCGTTATTATGAGTTCTAATATGGAATACAAGAGCATTCATACCCCATGATTCCATGTTTTCTAAGATTTCAGTAAGTTCTGCTTTATAAGATTCTTCATTCAAATATGAACTTAAGTCTCCCGCAAAATGGCTCACCCAAACAGCACGGTATTGTTGAATAGGATTGTTATACTCTTTTAGAGTTAATACCTTTTCACTACTACCGCGGTAAGTTAAGTATGATCCATCGCCTTTCTTTAAATATTCTGTTTCGCCATCAGCTGTTACACTATTTGTATTAGTACTATATATTGTACCAACCAGTGCAACTAGCGCCAAAAGGACTATTGTAATCTTTTTAAATAGGTTTATTTTCTTCATAAATCGTCTCCTTTTTCAAGATAATTATACCATAAATCTATATATAAGTCAAAAGTATCAATATGGTTCTTTTGGTAAATTATAACATGCGTACTTAATACTTACTTAATAATTATCATAAATTATATAATTATTACATATAATATTATAGAATTTTATATCGGAGGATTTATTTATGAACTTTATTAAAAAGTATTGGTTTAGTATACTTTGTTTTGTTTTGTCACTTCTTTTTTATATGCTACCAAATATTTTCTTTAAAATTGACAAAGAATTTTATTATAGCTTAGAAGGCCCTCACTTACCACCAATTGTTTTTATTATCGTATGGACTGTTATATATATACTAATGAGTGTATTTAATGCTTATTACATTAATTTATATAAAGAAAAAAGAAATAATAGTCTAATTAAGATGTTTGTTTTTATCGGTATAAACTATATTGCAAATATTCTTTACGTACCACTTTTCTTTATGTTACAAAATTTATTCTTAAGTTTTGTCGTATGTCTTGTTGTTCTAATTACAATTTGTTTAATTGCACTTGAATCACTTATATATAATAAGAAGATTACTCTTATTACACTTCCATATATTATATGGAGTATTGTAGGTACAGTTCTTGCAATTTTATTTTATTTACAAAATTAAAAACTCAAGCGAAAGCTTGAGTTTATTCTTGAAAATTATAATATACTGGTCTTTGGTTATTCCAATTAGCACTCCATGTTGATGGAGCACTTTCTAGTGCAACATAAAATACAACATTATCACAGTATGAAAAAGCACTATCAACTATATATTCTACACTACTTGGTATTATTACTTCTTCTAAAGAAGTACACATCATGAATGCAAAGTCTTGAATATTTGTAACACCACTAGGAATTTCAATGTTTTTTAAACTAGTACAATAAGCAAATGCTTGCCCCCTAATTTCAGTTAGATTTTGTGAGAGTCTAACTTTTTTTAAATTAGTACAACTATTAAAAGCTGACCATTCGATTTTTGTAATAGTATCAGGAAAATATATTTCTTCTAGTGTTTTATTTTCTGCAAAACAACCTGCTTGAATAGTATTTATATATCTAATTTCATCACCAAATATATAAAACTCTGGTATTTCAATTTTTGAAGCAGTTCCTTTATATTGGTCTATTCTATTATTTTGAACATTAAGTTTCCATTTTACGCTATTATATCTATACCCTGCTTGTACTGTAATATCATGATCAGGCATTCTAATTGTCATATATCTTTCATTATTATATACCCAAGAATCAAATTCGAAATCTTCTTTTTCACATGTAGGAAGTACAATATTTTTACCATACTCGCATTCGATTGGTTCTACAAAAGATCCACCAAATGTTTCAAATGTAATGGTATATTTTTTTACTTTAAAAAAAGCACTTAAGTTTATATTTCTTTCTACTTTATCTACACCAAAATTCCATTTTGTTTGGTAGTTATACCAACCAACAAATTCATATCCTTCTTTTACAGGATCATCTGGTTTTTCAAGATATGTTCCTTCTTCTACAATTATTTCATTAAAAACTATACCCGGTTCAACGTAATACTTAACAGTATAATGTTTTGTTTCTTTCGGTTTTTGTTCACACGATGATAACATAAATAAGCAAATTATCGGGATTAATAAAAAAATATATTTAAAATACTTCATGTGAAATACCACTTCCTTTTTTCTTTATTATATATAAAAATTCATACTTTGTCAAAAAAAGCCTCTTTTAGAGGCTTATTTATTTATTAAAATATTACTAATGTTTAATCTTTCATTAAATAAAGTATCAAGTGCTTTTACTAAATAGTCAATATCTTTTGAACCAGCTGTCTCGAATGCAGAGTGCATTGCAAGTTGAGCAAGACCAATATCAACTGATGA
>CAJGCS010000110.1 GCA_904501965.1 uncultured Bacilli bacterium
AAATCTATCAACTTGTCGTTCACCACAACAAATGTTTGGTGCCGTTCTTAAAGAGGATGCTAGATTAAATACTGTTGATACAAGAGAAACAATCGTAGTTTCTATTATGCCATGTACATCTAAAAAAGCTGAAGCATTAAGAAGCGAATCATTTACTGAAGGTATGCAAGATGTAGATTACGTATTAACTACATCAGAAGTTATTCGTATGATTAAACAAGCAGGAATTGACTTATCAACAATCCAAGCAGATGCCCTAGATATGCCTTTTGGTATGTCATCAGGAGCTGGTGCTATCTTCGGTGTAACAGGTGGAGTTACTGAAGCAGTTCTAAGAAGAGTATTAGGAAAAAATGGCTTAGCTAGTGCACAAGACGTAATTTTCAATAATGTACGTGGAGACGATTCTTTAAAAGAAGCAACTATCCTTATTGAAGATAGAGAAATTAAAATTGCTATTGTTAGTGGTTTAAAAAATGCTGATGATTTAATGAAAGAAATCATCGCTAATAAAAAGCATTATGACTTTGTAGAAGTTATGGCTTGTCGTCGAGGATGCATTGCTGGTGGTGGTCAACCATTACCATTTGGTCCAAGAACTAAGTTAGCTAGATTTAATGGTTTATATAAAATTGATAGAGAATCACAAATTAAATTCTCACAAGAAAATCCTTATATCATTTCTTTATATGAAGGATTATTACAAGGAAAAACTCATAAATTATTACACAGAAATAAACACTAATAAACACTCAAACACTCTTTCAAAAAATGAAAGAGTGTTTTTTCATTAAGTTCTTCTTAAGTATTTTACTTCTCTTTAAAATCTTTCAATTGCTTCGTCCCATTTACTATAATAATCATTGCCAATATAACTACAAAAACATTAACAGCTAATCCTGTTAATCCTAAAAATAACTTTTTAATAATAGGTTCCATCATACTTCCAAATGACGTTAACATAGTAGCTTCAAGTGTTATAATTGAAACACATGCTGATGTTAAGCTTATTGATTTAGCAGCTTTAAATACAGGGCTTTTATATTTTCTATATTTAATGAAATTAATAATCGCTAAAGTGAATGCAATAAATGTATATGCCGCTAAAGCTATTGTTGTTATTTCATGATGGTTAAATGTTCTATCAAAATAAACCATAAAGAACACCATAACTGACAATGCTATATTTAAAAGCAACATCATCCATCCGCAAGATACATATTTTATTAATTCAGATTTAGGTTTTTCATTTGGATTATATGTAAGAGTATGCTTCATCAAATAAAACCTAGTTATTGCTAAAAAGAGATAATATAAACTCATTGAATAAAACCAAAATGAACCATGATAGAGACCAATAAAAAATTGAAATATTGCATATGAAAAATTAAATAAAAATGTAGCTATTAAACTTATTTTTATTCTTAGATGATAATCAGTTCTATATCTAATAACATATTTATTTTCATTTTTTATTTGTTTTACTAGTTTAATAATATCTGGAATTCTTAAACATATAACTGTAAGAGTATATGCGGCTAATACATAACCAATAATACTTACAAAATGAGTTGTACCTAATGACAACATCGCCCATATCATTAATAACAAAGATAATGGTAATAAAAATAATATAATGACGACATGTGGATAAAGTAATTTCATTCCTATTTTCTTATACTTGTCCATAGACTCCTCCTATAAGTTATCTTAAACTTAAGAAAACGAAGACTAATTAAATAGACTTCGCTTAATTAACCCTTATTAACTTTAAATAATACTTATTTTATTCTTCATGCCCAATAAGTTTAATAATCAATTTAGCAATAAAAGATATATCATCTACACAATCTTTTTCAATCCACTTTCTAACTATCGCTACAACCCCAAAAGCGTAATATGAAAAAACATAATCTTTTTCTTCATTTAAGACCCCATGTTTATCTAATGCAATTTCAAAAATTTCATTATAAAATTTTTCTAATGTTTTTTGTGTTTGAAATAAATGAGCGTATTTATAAATCAATTTATATATACGTTTATTTTCTTTAACAAAGTTTAAATATGGTAATAAATATTTTTCATTAATAAAGAATAAATTTTCCTTTGAAGAACTTATTACATTTAATTGTTCATTATTAAATGCTTCTGTAAATCTAGCATTTATCATATTAATTGTCTCTTCTAATAAATCATCAATTGACTCATAATGAAGATAGAATGTTGATCTATTAACTCCTGCTTTTTCACAAATTTCTTTAACAGTAATAAATTCATATTCTTTTTTTTCTAATAATAACAAGAGAGCTTCATCCATCAATAACGATGTATTATAATATTTACTTTCTTTATTTTTCACACTCTCCACCTCGTTCATTTATTATTCTTCTTCTGCAATTTCTTGTGCTAATCTAATTATATCACTACCGTATTTCTTTTTACCTTTTTCAAGTAATTTTTTATAAATAAAGTAGTTAATAGATACTCCAAAAATACCAATTAATCCAATAATAATACTAATAACCATAGTTGTTATAGACCCATCACCAATAACACCCATTGCGAAACTCATTCCTGTACCAAAAATTAATGTAGATATAGTACCGAAAGTATACGCAAATATTTCTGCTCCTCTTTTTGCAAGTCTATCTAATTTTTTTAAAGCTACAACCTTTCTATCTTGTTTTGGTGCATATTCACTAGCAATTTTCTCCGCTATTATTTTATCTGTTCTCATAATTCTTCCTCCTAATTTGCACAATCATTTTAGCAAATAACACTATTTATTCAAACAACACAAAATACAAAAAATGTCTATTTGTAATTATTTATAAATTGAGTTTTCTAAGTAATGATTTTGAAAAAAATGGTATTTTAAAAATTGTTCAAATAATTATTTGAAACAGCAACAACTACATTTTTGCGCTAGACTTCAATAGATAATTTTTGTATAATTATCTTATAAGGAGAATTATAAAAAATGAAAAAAGTATATGTAATTACAGGTGGCGGAAGTGGAATGGGTCTTGCCACTATCAAAGAATTAGGAAAAGATTGTAAAGTTATTATTAGCGGTCGTACTGCAACAAAATTACAAAGTGCTGTAGATGAATTAACTAAAGAAGGTTATGATGTTGAAGCATTCTCTTGTGATGTAAGTAAACGTGACAGTGTAGTTGAATTAGCAAACTATGCTAAAGCAAAAGGACCAGTTGTTGGTTTAATTCATGCAGCAGGTGTTTCTCCTCATATGGGAAATGCTGAAACAATTGTTCGTATTAACGCTTTAGGAACATATTATGTTGATGAAGAATTCGTTAAAATTATGGAAAAAGGTAGTATGATTGTTAACGTATCTTCAATGAGTGCTTATATGTTACCAAATATGTTATTACCAATTAAAAAATACTCTTTGATTTTCAAAGATGAAGAAAAATTCTTAAAGAAAATGGTAAAAGGCGCTAGAATATTTGGTTCTAAAATGGAATCTAATTTAGGATACCCTATTAGTAAAAACTTTGTTTGCTGGTTAACAAAACGTTTAGCAAACGCTTATTATGAAAAAGGAATTAGAATCATCTCTGTTTCACCAGGTAACTATGAAACACCAATGGGAACATTAGAAAGTGACCAAGGTGCACAATTCTTAGTAAACAACGCTATTAAACGCTTTGGTGATCCAGCTGAAATAGCTGTATTATTCGCTCAATTAATGGACCCAAGATTAGGTTATTTAACTGGAACTGACATCGTAATGGATGGTGGTTGCATAGGTAACTTAAGTGTTTATTCAAGCAAAGAACGTAAAAACTTCACAATGTAAATAATAAATTCCCAACCAAACATTAAAATTGGTTGGGTTTTTCATACTTACATCTAAGAAAAAGAAAAAGGATGGTCGTTTCGACCATCCTAATTATTTTTATTAATTGATTTTTATTTAAATATTATCCGATATAAAAATCAAAATCCAGTGTCCCACTTCCACCATTTACTTTTTGATAAGAAATCGCATTAACTTTAGGTTCGCCACCTAATTTTGGATCTTTAAACATTCCATTATAATTTTCGTGTTCTATATCAAATAAGATAAAATAATGAAGTGATTCAACATAAGTCATTTTTGTTTTTAAAACAGTATATAAATCTTCAATAAATTCACCAGATTTACCATTTGTATTATAATCATTCCAACCAAATTCAGTTAAGAATA
>CAJGCS010000111.1 GCA_904501965.1 uncultured Bacilli bacterium
AATAATATAGTAAATGATAATATATTTCTTAAAGTGTATACAAAAGATAAAAAGAGTGTGTATTTGGATAAAAATAATATTTGTTTAGTATGCATACAAGATTTAAAAAATGAAATTAATATCATTGTTGATGTTTTAAAAATAGAATACTTATATAAAAACAATGAATTTTATACTTATGAAATTGAACTTAATATATCTAATATAAAAAATGACTTAGTAATTATTGAAGAAGGATATATTGTGATTAAATATATTAATGAAAAAATATTAAAGATTAATATAAAAGACTTTTGTTTTTTAAATATTGAGGATTCAGAAAATATAGAATTTACAAACTTAAAAGCAAATATTAAGGATGGAATCCTAGAAAGTATAAATTTTGATTTAAAAAATTCAACAATTGAGATTATTGAGATTTTAGATATTCGTTTAATAAACGCTAAATTTGAGTCTTATTTTGTAGATTTAGACGAAAATAATAAAATAATCGATAAAAATATTAGTTGTAACTTTTGTATTAAAATAGCTGAATATAAAAAGAATGAAGTAATTGATACGGCATTTTTGATAAAATATAAGCATCAAAATAATATAAAATATAAAACAATTAGTAACTATACATTTATTAAAAATAAAAGTGATTTTGATGAGGTGTATTATGTTACAGATTGAAATAAAAGATGTTAATAAAAAATATGGGAAAAAGAAAGTGTTAAACAATATAAATATCACGCTTAGTAATGATTCGTATAACATAATTGTTGGCGCAAACGCATCTGGAAAATCAACATTAGTTAAATGCATTAATGGTGTAATTGAATATGATGGTTTTATAAATAACCATGAATATGTTATTTCATATTGTCCGGATAAAGTTATCTTTCCTGAGTTTATATCTTTAAAAAATTTTCTATATCTACTTGAATATTGTTCTACAAAGAAGATAAGTGATTTTAAAAAGAAGATTGACTATTATTTAGAGTTATTTAAGTTACAAGAATTTAAAAATACTCCGATAATTAAACTTTCACTTGGATCTAAACAAAAAATACTAATTATTCAAACGCTAGTAAAAGAAGCTGATGTATATATATTTGATGAACCATTAAATGGTCTTGATAATGAATCTCAAAAAGTTTTTATAGATGAACTAAAAAGGTTAAAAGAAGAAGAAAAATTAATATTAATTATTACTCATAATATAAGTAAATATCCTTTAGTTAATATCAATCAAATAGATCTTAATTATGCTTGGACTAATTAATTTGCATTTAGCTTATATTTTCAATAAACGTAATGTTATTATTATAAGTTTAATTTCTTTCCTTTATTTTGTGTTTTGTCTTGTTAAAGTAAACTTATTTGAAAACGTAAATAATCAGTTATTATTTGAAGAACAACATAAAATAGAATATGATTATATAACTTTATTAATAGGTGAATTAATAATATGCTTAATTAGTACATATTTGTTTTCTAAAACTCAAAATATAAGTTATTTTTTACTTGTAAAAACAACTAAGTTTAAATTTTATTTTACAAAAATGATAAGTAATGTATTAATAATCTTATTGTTTTGTTTAAGCTTATTTTTTGTCTATATATTTGTTGGTATGGTGTTTTCAAAATGGTTTTATTTAGATAAACAAATAATAATATGTTTTGTGTTTTTATTTTTTAAATCAGTTGTTCTTGGTTTTATATCATTACTTTTATCAAACGTATTTAAAAGTTCATTTGGTTTTATTCTTGTTTTTATATTCTATATAGTTATAAATAATGTCTTTGAAAAGGGTATCTATACTCAGATTATCGGAATTTTCTTGCCTCTATTTTGTGATGATTTTATTGATTTGTTTAGACTAATAATACAAATATTTTTTTACTTTTTAGCATGCTTTTTCTTGTTTTTAAAGAATGAAAATTATTAGTTTGCTTCTTGACTAAAAATGTTAGAAATAGTATAATAATAGGGTATAAAAAACGAGGTGGATTATGAAAACGAAATATATCTTTGTTACAGGTGGCGTAGTTTCAAGTTTAGGTAAAGGGATAGCAGCATCAAGTGTAGCTAGACTTCTTAAAAATCGTGGATTAAAAGTATTTATGCAAAAGTTTGATCCATATATTAACGTTGATCCAAGTACAATGAGCCCATTACAACATGGGGAAGTTTTCGTGACTGAAGACGGTGCAGAAGCGGATTTAGACTTAGGGCATTATGAAAGATTTATTGATGAATGCTTAACAAAAGATTCAACTGTTACTGCAGGTAAAATCTATAAAGGCGTTATCGAAAAAGAAAGACGTGGAGATTACCTAGGACGTACTGTTCAAGTTATTCCTCATATTACGGATGAAATAAAAAATAAAATTAGAAGTGTTGCAAAAACATCTAAAGCTGATGTTATAATTACTGAAATTGGAGGGACTGTCGGCGACATTGAAGGACTTCCTTTCCTAGAAGCAATTAGACAGTGGCGCCGTGAAGTAGGGACTGAAAATACTTTCTTTATTCATAATACACTTGTTCCTTATTTAAGAGCTGCAAAAGAAATAAAGACAAAACCAACTCAACATAGTGTAAAAGAACTTCGTTCACTAGGTATTCAACCAGATATGATTATTTTAAGAACAGAAGTTAATATTGACAGAGAAGTAAGAGAAAAAATTGCTCTATTTTGTGACATTGACAAAAAAGCAGTTATTCAAGCAACTGATGCCAATATTCTTTATGAAGTTGCGTTAAACTTACAAAAGCAACATGTAGATGATTATATTTGTGATTACTTCCATTTAGAAACAAAAGAAGCAGATATGACTGAGTGGTGTGAATTAATCACTAAGATTAAAGATTTAAAAGGCGAAATCAAAATTGCTTTAGTCGGAAAATATGTAGGTTTACATGATGCATATTTATCAGTTCATGAAGCGCTAAAACATGCAGGATATGAAATTGGTAAAAAAATTAATGTAAAATGGATTTCAAGTGATGAAATAAATGATGAAAATGCACAAGAATTACTTAATGGTGTAGATGGCATATTTGTCCCTGGTGAATTTGGCACAAGAAATGCAGAAGGAGAGATTGCTGCATGTAAATATGCGCGACTTAATAAAGTACCATATTTTGGTATTTGCTTAGGCATGGAAGTGGCTGCTATTGAATTTGCAAGAAATGTTTTAGGATATGCTGATGCAAACTCTGTTGAATATAATCCTGAAACAACTCATCCAATTGTTCATGTATCAAATGCATTAAGAGATACTCTTCAACTTGGTGGACCATTAAGAATTGGTGCACATAAATGTACATTAAAAGAAAATACAATCATATATAGTTTATACGGCAAAAAGTATATTTCTGAAAGACATAGAAATCGTTATGAATTAAATAATGATTATTTATGCAAACTTGAAAAAAATGGTTTAAATATTAGTGCCGAAAGCGAAGAACTTGACCTTGTAGAAGCACTTGAACTTAGTGATCATCCATGGTTTGTAGGGTGTCAATTCCATCCAGAATTCTTATCAAGACCAAATAGACCTCATCCATTATTTGAAGGTTTTGTTCAAGCTGCACATAAACATTCTTTAGAATAAGTTAAGCATTATCTTAGACTTATAGTAAAAAAAGTGATATAATATATACGAAAATTAAATAGGTAGTGAAAAGAAGAAGTCCACTTCTCACCCGATTGATTAGGTCGATGGGTAAAGAGTCATAAAACCAATAATTTATATTGTGAATTTATACGTGGACGACTATGTGTTGTTCACGTTTTTATACTTTTCTTACTAATTAATTTTCAAAATAATTTGGAGGTGAAATTTATTAGTAAGATTCCAGACAAAAAGGTAGATAATTTAGTTAATGAAGAAATTACTGCCGAAAAAGTATTAGTTATTTCTGAAACTGGTGAGCAACTTGGTGAACTTGCAAGAAATGAAGCTTTAAGAATTGCTGATGAAAGAGGGTTTGATTTAGTTTGTGTAGCCCCTAATGCAAAAACACCAGTTTGTAAGCTAATGGATTATAGCAAATATCGTTATGATCAAATTAAGAAAGCTAAAGAAGCAAAGAAGAATCAAAAAGTTATTAGTGTAAAAGAAGTAAGACTTAGTCCTACAATTG
>CAJGCS010000112.1 GCA_904501965.1 uncultured Bacilli bacterium
AAAATACATCTCTAATCACCAATATATTATATTTTATAATTAGTAAATATAGACTTTTATTTATTAAAAATATTAAAATATTTATTATTTTCAGCCATACTATAATAGTTTGTGCCAACAATAATATGGTCAACAATTCTAAGATTAAGTAATTTTGCTTTTTTTACAACTTCTTCAGTCTTTTTCAAATCAGCTAAACTAGGATTTGAATCTCCACTAGGATGATTATGAACTAGAATTACACCTGATGCAGAAAGTTTATAATACCACTTAAAAATTAGTTCAGAGTCAATTAATGTTGAATTTAAATTACCTTTTGATAATTCAATTGTTGATATAAGTATACCTTTTGCATTAAGATAAACACCATATAAATGTTCTTCTTTAGCATTAATAAAATAATTTTTCATATGTTCATAAACTAATTTACTAGTATTTAGCATTTTATTTTGAGATGTAATTGTCGATATTCTTTTACCTAGTTCAACTGCAGCTAAGATAGTTACTGCTTTAGTTGTTCCAATTCCTTTAATACTAGTAAGTTCATTAACAGTAAAATCATTTAATTCATTAATTTTTGTTAGTTTATATAATAGTTCTTCGCTAAGTCTTAGTACATTTTTTTCTTTCGACCCAGTTCTAAGTAGTATTGCAATTAATTCAACATTTGATAAATATTTTACTCCCTGATTAATAACTTTTTCTCTTGGTCGTTCAAATATTGGTATTTCTTTTATAATCATTTTTTACCTCAAATAAAAAAAGCCTCATAAGAGGCTTAGCTCTTATAAAGGCTTTACAATATTTCTTACTTCACTTACTAAATATAAACTACCAAGAAAGATTGAAATTGGAACATTATTATTTTTAACATAGGATAAAGCATCAACTACATTTGGAATAATAATAACCTTTTTATGTTTAATAAATGAACTTAATGTTTCAATATCACTACTTCTTTGATATGAATATTTTGTAATAATGATTTCATCAAAAGAATCTTCAATTTCTTTAACCATTGTTTCTAATTCTTTATCGGCTGAAATTGAAATTATAGCTCTTTTAAAAGAATAATCAAGTTGTTTTACAAATTCAGTGACTCTTTTAACACCATCAATATTATGACATCCATCAATTACAATTAACGGATCATCAGAAATAATTTCTAATCTACCTTGCCAAAAAACATTCTTAAAGCCTTTACTATATATTTCGTAATTAAGCTTAGCATTCCATTTTTTATCAACTGTTTTTAATGTTTCTAAAACATTATATGCACAAATTGCATTATCAATTTGATGATTTCCAGGTAAATTAATAATATATTTTCGGCCATCTAGAATAATTTCGGATAAATAAATGTCTTTTTTTAATATTTCAACTTCTGTAAGAAGACTCTTAATATGTTTAGAAGATTTATCTTTGCAAGTTTCATCAAATATTGATATTAAAGATTTATCAATATTACCACTAACAAGAATACTATTAGTTTTCACAATGCCAAGTTTTTCTTTAGCTATTTTTTCTAACGTATCTCCTAATATTTGTGTATGTTCTAAAGTTACATTTGTAATAACACTTACTAAAGGAGTTATTACATTGGTTGCATCAAGCCTACCACCCATACCTACTTCAACTAAAACTATATCAAGATTCTCTAATTTAGAATAATAGATAAATGCAAGAATTGTTATAAACTCGAAAAATGTTGGTAAATCATAACCGTTTTCTTTTATTAGTTCATACTTTTCAATTATTAAATTCGCAATATTCAATAAATCAACATCACTAATATAATTTTCATTATAACAAATACGCTCGTTAAAACAAGTAATGTAGGGTGAAGTAAAAGTTGCTACATTAAATCCTGCACTTCTTAATACGGACTTAAGAAATGCAACAGTACTTCCTTTACCATTTGTTCCTGTTATATGAATACTTTTAAATTTTTCATGAGGATTATCGAATAAACTTAAATAAAATCTCATTTTATCTAAGCTAACTTTGGGTGAAAATCTTTTTTGATGCTCAACCCAATCAATAAATTCTTTTGCATTTTTGAATTTAATATTATTCATGATTTTTAACAAGCGCTTCTTTTAATGATTGTACTTCTTCAAGTTGTTTAATATAAGATTCAAGTTTTCGTTTTTCTTCGGCTACTTTTGCCTCAGGCGCACGTGAAATAAAGTTCGGATTACCAAGCATATTTGTAGATCTTTGAACTTCTGATTCTAATTTCTTAATTTGAGTATTTAGTTTAGCTAACTCTTCTTCATAATTAATTAGATCATTACTTGGAATAATTACATTAATTTCTGGTAATACATTAACAATTGCATTTGTTTTATCAATATATTCGCTAATAATTAATTCTTCAAAGTTAACAAATTTTACTAAATATTCATTATGATTTGATATAAAGTTTGCAATTTCTTCTTTTTTAATTTCTAAAGATAAGTTAATTTTCTTTGACATTGCAACATTATAATCTGTTCTAATTGTTCTTACAGTTTTAATTATTGAAAATAATTTTTCACATAAGCTATAATCAAATGTTCTTAAAGAAGCATACTCATATTTAGTAGGCCAATTACTTACCATAATTGATCCACTATTAAAGTTTTGATAAATTTCTTCTGTAACAAAAGGCATAAATGGATGTAATAATTTAATAACACCTGTAAGCATTTCTTTTAATACGGCACATGTATTAATTTTTAATGCGTTATCTTCTTTACCAAATGTAACTTTTGTCATTTCAAGATAGTTAGATGCAAGATCATCATATACAAAGTTATAAATAGCTTTTGCAACTTCGCCAAGTTCGTATTGATCGTAATTATAATTAACGATATCTAACATATTATTAAATTTAGATATTATCCATTTATCAATTTCTTGTAATAATGATTCATCAACAACTTCATTGTTATAATTATTACTATCAAGGTTCATTTGAATAAAACGAGATACGTTCCAAATTTTATTTATATAATTCCAAGATGAAGCCATTTTTTCTTCAGAATATCTTAAATCTTGACCTGGAGTTGCGTTAGTAGATAAGAAATAACGCATAGCATCGCATCCATATTTTTCAATTAAATCAAATGGATCAACACCATTTCCTAAAGACTTAGACATTTTTCGACCTTGTTCATCTCGAATTAATCCATGAATTAAACATCTTTCAAATGGGCGTTTTCCCATGAAATGTCTAGATTGGAAAGCCATACGAGCAACCCAGAAGAAAATAATGTCATATCCGGTAACTAAACAGTTTGTAGGGAAGTAACGTTTAACATCTTCTGCATCTTCATTTGGCCAACCAAGTGTTGAGAATGGCCATAAAGCACTTGAGAACCATGTATCAAGAACGTCTTCATCTTGTACCCATCCTTCGCCTGGATTATCTAAACCAACATAAATTTCATCACCTTTATAGTATGCTGGAATTCTATGGCCCCACCATAATTGACGTGATACACACCAGTCTTGAATATTTTCTAAATCAAGCCAGTTAGTAAAAGTTTTATTAAATCTTTCTGGAACAAAGTGAATTTTTCCATCAGTTTCTTGCATTTCTAGTACATCACGAGCAAGTGGTTCCATCTTAACAAACCATTGTTTTGATAGACGAGGTTCAACAACAACACCAGTTCTTTCAGAGTGTCCTACTGAGTGAATCATTTTTTCAACAGATGGGCAAAGGCCTAATGCTTTTAAGTCTTCAACTATTTGTTTTCTACATTCAAAACGATCCATTCCTTCGTATTTACCTGCATAATGATTCATTGTACCATCTTCATTCATACAAATGATTCTTTCTAAGTTATGGCGGTTACCTACTTCAAAGTCATTAGGGTCATGTGCTGGAGTAACTTTAACAACACCAGTTCCAAATTCCATATCAACATATTCATCAGCAATAACTGGAATCTTTCTGTTTGTACCTGCAATATAAACTTCTTTACCAATGTATTTTGCATATCGTTCGTCTTTAGGATGAACCATGATTGCAGTATCACCAAACATTGTTTCAGGTCGTGTAGTAGCTATTTCAAGACCACCATCAGAATCTACAAAAGGATAAATAAAGTGATAGAATGCACCTTCAATATCTTTATATTCAA
>CAJGCS010000113.1 GCA_904501965.1 uncultured Bacilli bacterium
AGGATTTGATCAACAATTTAGTTCTGGTAGAGGAAGGTAGTAAAATGGAAGAAGAATTTAAAAAGGATGAAGGGTTTTGGGAAGAAAAAAACAGTAGTGCACCAATGTTAATAATTATAGCTGTATTATTAGCATTAGGAGTAGGTACTTATATATTTATAACAAAATTTATGAATGATGATTCAAAAAATAATCCAAGTACCAAAAGTGATGATGCTACAATAAGTGATGATGCAACAATAAGCGATGATTCTGAAACAACAACTGGTAAAAAAATTTATATTTATGCTAAAGGATTCGCAGATAATGGACCAATCGCATTTACATATAATTGTATATCAGAAAATTGTAATATTTTAACAACAGAAAAAGGAATAATTCTATATGATGAAGATAAAGTTCAATATAGAATACTTTCAAAATATGAACAAGAGCAAATATTTAATTCAGATAGTCCAGTCGGAGGTCCTCTTGATAAGGAAGGATTCAAAGAAATAGTACCAACTAGAATATTTGAATTAGATGAATATGAAGCAAATGAAACAGATAAGCAAACTCATAATTTATATAAAATTGAAAAAGAAAACTATTTCTTAACAAATGACACAGAAGGACAAAGTATATATAACTATAAAGATTATTGTGAATATTATAAAGATAAATGCTTATATGATAATCAATTAATAGGTTATTATAATCAAATATATGATTTAAAAACAGATACTTTTATACATGAACTTAAAGACAAGGGACAATGGATAGAAACTATTGAAAATAATCAATCATTTGTAATAGTTAGATTTACTTCGAATCAACATTACTTTTATTTAATACTTAACGAAAAATATAAGTTGGTATTAAATACATATGAAGCTGGATTTGATTCATATTACCTAAAGAATGAACAATTATATTATATAAATCAAAATAAAATAATAATTGAAAATGCAAAAGGTGAAAAAACAGAATATGATAATACTGATATGACAGCTGTTAAAATTGCCGGATCATTATTGTTATATTATGATAAAAATAACAATATGAATATAAGAAATTTGAATACAAATGAAGATACATATAAATCAGATATAAATATTCCATCTGATTTAATAGAAATGTTCTATAAAACAGAAGATAATAAATATGAATTACTATATACAGATTTTAATGCTTTAAAAACAGATGAATGGTTTAATAACGTAGATAAAGAACATGTGGGAGAAGAATTTGATGTTAATGCATATAAAAGTTGTACAAATGAAAACTACAAAGAAAATAATAATTGCAGAGATTATATAATAGGATACACAATAACATTTGATAAAGATGGTAAATATATATCAAAAGAAAACTACTTAGGATTTAGTGGAATATAAAAAAACTATGTTTTAAAAACATAGTTTTTATTTTAGCAACAAAAAAAGAGATATTTCTATCTCTTAATTTACTAATGGTGACCCGTACGGGATTTGAACCCATAAATGCACGCGTGAAAGGCGTGTGTGTTAACCGTTTCACCAACGGGCCATCATAAATGGTGGGCCTGAATGGACTTGAACCATCGACCTTTCGCTTATCAGACGAACGCTCTAACCAACTGAGCTACAAGCCCATCGTCACCCTCATTTGCGGTTGACTTCTTAATAATACACTAGATTAATACAAAAAGCAAGCATTTTTTTAAAAAAAATTAAAAAAATTAAAATAATTGCAAAAAAAATATAATTATAGTATGATATTAGTAGAGAATAGGAGATAAAAATGAGCGGAATATCTATAACAACAACTAATTTTGTATTAAAATTAATAATTTTTATATGGATATTGTCAGCAGTTAGATCAGTTGCTATAATGTTTTGTGGAACTCTGTTCAAAAAAGCATCTATAGGAGCTAAAACAGCAACGTATCCAGTATTGAATTTATTTGGAATGTTAGAAGTAGTAGAATTATCACCGTTTTTAGGAATTTTATTATTCATGCCGGGATTTAACCTTATAGTATTAATACTTATGTCATTGAAATTAGGTAAAGTATTTAATGCATCAACAGGTATGAGAGTAGGATTAATATTTTTAGATATAGTATTTTATCCATTACTTGCAAAAAGTAATGTAGCATATAAAGTTACAAACGATGAATATATGAGAGCATTAGATAGTGCAAGAAACGAAAGTGTTAATTTAATGACACAAGATGAAATAAATGAAATGAATAAAATAGAAGAGCCAGATCCATTTAGTGAAGTGGATTCAATCTTTAAAAGTGAAGTTAAACAAGAATTTACTACTGAACCATATAAAGCAGTAAGGAAAACACAAGAAGAAAACAAGCCTGATGAAACAATAGCATATGTAGATGATTTGTTTAGACCAATAGAAAGAACTGAAAATTTTGAAACAGTTCCAACAGAGGAAAATCAAACTGAACAACCACAAAATATGTTTACAGAAGAATTAAATAAAGAAGAAAAAGTTGAATATTTTGACTTATAAAAGTGTAAAGTGCGTGTTTACACTTTTTATTTATTTGTGTATAATAATTTAAGAAGAAGATTAGGTGATGAGAATGGCAGGAAATTATACAGAAGAATCGATTAAAATATTAGAAGGACTAGAAGCGGTTAGAAAAAGACCCGGTATGTATATCGGATCAACTGATAAAAGAGGTCTTCATCATTTAGTATGGGAAATTGTAGATAATGCTATAGATGAAGCAATAAATGGTTTCGGTAAAAAGATTAGCGTAACACTTACTAAACAAGGAAGCGTTATTGTAGAAGACCATGGACGTGGTGTTCCAACTGGAAAACATGCATCAGGTAAATCAACACCAGAAGTAATTTATACAGTACTTCACGCTGGTGGGAAATTTGAAAATGATGGATATAAAGTATCAGGAGGATTACACGGTGTAGGTTCTTCAGTAGTTAATGCGTTATCAAAATGGATGAAAGTAACAATTAAAAGAGATGGAAAAATACATGAAATAACATTTAAAGATGGAGGACATGTAGATAAACCATTAAAAGAAATTGGTACAACAAGAGAAACTGGAACAACAGTAGAATTTTATCCAGATGCAGAAATTTTTGGAAACGCAAGATTTAGTTTTACAACAATAAGTGAAAGAATGCAAGAAAGTGCATTCTTAATAAATGGATTAACAATGGAAGTTCATGATGAAGAAGATGACAAACATAATATTTATTGTTATGAAAATGGTCTAGTATCATTTATAGATTATATAAATGAAGGAAAAGAAATTCTAGGAAAAGTAATGAACTTTGGCGGAGAAAAAAATGGAATTGTAGTAGATATAGCTATGCAATATAATACTGACTACAATGAACATATTCTTTCATTTGTTAATAACGTAAAAACACCAGATGGTGGTTCACACGAAGTTGGATTTAAAACAGCATTAACAAAAGTATTTAATGAGTATATAAAAGAATTTAACTTATTAAAAGGTAAAGATACTATTGATGGTAGTGATGCAAGAGAAGGATTAAGCGTAGTAATAAGTTTAAAAGTACCAGAAAACTTACTTCAATTTGAAGGACAAACTAAAAGTAAACTAGGTACACCTCAAGCAAAAACAACAGTAGAAAGTATTGTTTATGATAAGTTATCTTATTTCTTACTTGAAAATAAAGATACTGCTACAGCTATAATGGATAAAGTATTAAAGAGTAAATTAGCAAGAGAAGCAGCAAGAAAAGCAAGACAAGAAGCAAGAGAAGGTAAAAATAAATCTAAACAAGAAAAGAACTTGTCAGGTAAACTAGCTCCAGCTCAAGGAAAAAATGCTAAAATAAATGAATTATTCTTAGTTGAGGGTGATTCTGCCGGTGGTTCTGCTAAGGGTGGAAGAGATAGAAAATTCCAAGCAATACTTCCACTAAGAGGTAAAGTATTAAATACAAGTAAAGCAAGTAGAGAAGACGTTTATAAAAATGAAGAATTAAACACAATGATATATACAATCGGAGCAGGTGTAGGAGCAGATTTTGATGTTAATGAATCAAATTATGATAAAGTAATTATCATGACCGATGCCGATGTAGACGGAGCTCATATTCAAATATTATTATTAACATTCTTCTATCATTA
>CAJGCS010000114.1 GCA_904501965.1 uncultured Bacilli bacterium
AAGAACTAATAAAAGAAAATAATGAAACAACAAGATATTTAATTCCTTCTTATCAACAACTTGCTGCAAAACTAGTAAGACTTGCAAGATCAAAAGGCGTTAAAAACGAGGATACAGAAATAGTAATAAAAGGAATGTTAGAAGAATTAACAGACTATTCAAATAGAAATGTTGATATAAATATTGCTATTCCTGACCAAGAAAAATACATAGAAGATAAATTAACATACATATCTAAAAAAATACCAATGAAATACTTAACAAAAGAATTAATTGCTGCAGCAATATTTTGTTTAATATTTGTGGGTTGGATAGTATTACAACAATGGCTAAAATCAGATATATATTTTGATTCTCCTCAAAACATTATAGTTGAAGAAATAGGAGAAAATAAAGTAAAAATATCATGGGATGAAGTTCCTCTTGCAGAAGAATATGTTATTTATTATATAAACACAGAGGGCGAAAAAAGTTTTGAAAAAACAACAAAAGAAAAAACTTGTGTATTTGAATTACCATCAGAATCAGGAACATATAAAATATGTGTATATGTAAAAGAATCTGACTATTGTAAGGAATCCAAACCAGGAGAAGTAGAATATATAAAATAACCAAAACCGATATATATAATATATCGGTTTTCTTGACTAAAACACATTTTTTTGGTATAATATCTAATGGTGCGATAAAGGCAGCATTCGTAAGTTTTAATAAGTTAGATTATCACGTTTTAATAAATAATTGATAGGATGTTAGTAGTCTTGCTGCTTAGGCGAAAACACTTGGATAATCTATGATTAAAAAGTTATTGAATTTTTTATCCCCATAAAATATAATAAAATAAAAGGAGAAAAAAACATGGCACGTTATACTGGTCCATCTTGGAAAAAATCTAGAAGATTTAAATATTCTATTTTAGAAAACGGTAAAGAATTACAAAGAAGAAATTATGCGCCTGGTCAACATGGTCAACGCCGTACTAAATTATCTGAATATGGTCTTCAATTAAATGAAAAACAAAAAGTACGTTTCACTTATGGTGTAAATGAAAAACAATTCCGTACTTTATTCGAAAAAGCTGAAAAATTACCTGGTAAACATGGTGAAAACTTCTTATTCTTATTAGAATCAAGATTAGATAACTTAGTTTATCGTTTAGGTTTCGCAACTACTCGTCGTCAAGCACGTCAATTAGTTAACCATGGTCATATCGTTGTTGATGGTAATAAAGTTGATATCCCTTCTTACTTATGCAAACCTGGTCAAACAATTGCTTTAAAAGAATCTTCACGTTCATTACAAATCGTTAAAGATGCTTTAGAAGCTACAGTTGCAAGAGTACCTTTCGTTTCATACGACGAACAACAATTTGTTGGTACTTTCGTTCGTTACGCTGAAAGACAAGAAGTATTACCAGAAATTCGTGAAAATCTTATCGTTGAATTCTACAACAGATAATATTGACAATTTATTAAGCAGACAAAGTCATCCATTGATTTGGATGACTTTTTATATAACAAAACCCATCCAAATTATGGATGGGTTTTAGTTTATTTATTTGTTTTAAATTCTTGTTTTAATACATATGCAACTTGACCATCATAGTCAACTGCTCTAAGCTCTACTGTATATGAAGTGTTCTTTGAAAGATTAGATAAGATATATACTGTATCTTGATATGAAATACTTCCGATTTTACTTCCATTTAAATATACATCATAGTGATCCATTAAGATATCAAAGATAAAATCAGTAGATTTACCAATTGATAATGAAGCACTATTTGATGATGGTGATACAGATAAAGAACCAGTATTTGTTTTAACTTCTTTAGTAACTGTTTCAACACTACCATCAAGTTTAGTCATTTCAATTTTAAATACTGAATCATAACCGCTTCTATCAAGTGGAACTTTTATACCAGTATAACCTTTTGAAAGAATTAATACTTCTTGAGTAAAAGCACCTCTTAATGATTCTGTTACAACGATTTTAGAATATTTACCATATGCACCACTTCCCCAGTTGATGTTTGCATAGCCTTCTTCTAAGTTTTCAACAAGTTCAACATTTACATCAGATGGAGTTGCAGGTTTATATTTAATTGTATCATATTCAAAAGTTTTTACTAAAGCACCTGATGTGTTATATGTCTTAATAGATATATGTCCTTCTTCAGAAATTGTAATAGCATATCCGACAGGATTATCGCCTTTCATACCACTTGATGCGCCTCTAAAGAATGTTACACCAGCATCACCACTGCCGATATCAACATTGTCATAAACAAAGTCAAAATCTTCTGTATGGTAGTGACCTGCAAGAACTAAGTCAACACCGTATTTTTGGAATAAGTTGTTGAACTTATCATCATGGTCAGTATTATCTTCATGTGTTGGAATGTGATAAGTAACTACTGAGTATTTGTAGTTTGCATTTCTTAGAATATCTTCCATCCATGCCATTTGATCGTTATAACAATCAGCTTTTACATTATCAACCATTAAGAATAATACATCATTATATATAAAGTAATAAGTAGAACCAAGATTCTTACAATCTGGACCATTTAGTAAAGTTGGAACCATTGATTTAAAGAATCTATTATCCCACATACCTGTGCCATTAATATAGTATTCGTGGTTTCCAGGTACACCTGCATATTGAAGTGTTTTGAATGATTCGCGGTGCTTGTGCATTATATCCCAGATTTTACAGTTTCCACCTGTGTCAATTGTATCGCCACTATCTAAAACAAATGTAGCTTCTGGATGCTTTTCTGCAATTGCTTTAATTGTTTTTTCACTGATTTCAGAACCGTGTGATGTGCCATCAGCTTTTACCCAGTAATGTGTGTCTGTAAGATAGATGAATGTTGTATCACCAGTTCCTTTAGCAGTCGTAAATGAAAATACTTCAGAATATGTATCATCACCATTATTAATTCGGTAGATATATTCAGTATCAGGTGTAAGGTTATCTAGATATGTTCTATAGATATATCTTTCAGAAAAGTAAATACCAAGATCATCATCTTTTTCATAAAAGTAATAGCAACTTCCACTTAACTTTTTAGCGTTACTAAAACTTGTATCACTTGCAAGAGTATATTCAACTGATGTGTTTTTGTTAAATGCGTTATACTTAATAACTGCACTAGTTGATGCATTTTCACCAGGTCCACTTACAATGTGACTAGCAACAAACTGCTCTTCCTCTAAATCAGGCATAACAGTAACATTAACTTTTTTGGATAAATCAGGATAAGCTTTTGAAGTAACAGTAATTGTAACAGTGCCTTCTGATAGCCCTTCGATTAAACCATTATTAATACTAATAATGTTTTGTTCACTTACTTCTGTTTTATATTCTTGACTTGATTCACTTGGTGTAATAGCAACACTTAGGCTAGTCTTTCCTCTTAAGAAAATATTGTCATTTTCTAGTTTTACTTCCATTGTTGGAATAACAGGATTTGGCTTTGGCGGATCTTGTTTTGGCTTACATGATGCAAGCATAAACACTGCCAAAAACATAAATACAAGAGTAAATAAATGTTTAAAATATTTAATTGTTTTTGTCATATTCAATTCCTTTCTACTTTTGATTATATTATACTACAAATAATTTTAAAGGTAAATGAAATTGTTAATAAATTAAAAAGAACTAGGAAAAATTCAAAAAGTAACAATAACAAAATATAATATTTTTTAAAGATATTTTGAATAATGCAAATGGTAAAAAAATGTAAATTTAAAAATTAAAATTGTTATGTTTGCAAAAAAAAGACTTTAGTGATATAATATAATAGTCAAAATATGGATAATAATTTTTAAGTCAATTATGGAGGTAAGAAAATGGCTCATTTAAGCGCTACTGCTAAAAAGCAAATTGAAGAAATCATCGCAAGATATAAAGATGAAAGAACACCTTTAATGATGATTTTAAGTGACATTCAAAATGAATATGGTTATATTCCGCTAGAAGTACAAGAATTAGTATCTGGAAAAACTGGAATTTCTGTTGCAGAAATTTACGGTGTAGTAACATTTTATTCATTCTTCTCACTTAAACCTAAAGGTAAATACGTTATTGGCGT
>CAJGCS010000115.1 GCA_904501965.1 uncultured Bacilli bacterium
CACCTGAGTATCTACCAACTGAAAATGAGATTAAGGAAGAACTAAACTTTCTTGCAAGTGAAACTGGTGATTCATTAAACAATATTGAAAATAGACTTGGTCTTAATTTTGTTGAATATGATTTAAGTGAAAAAACACTTTGTGAATTTCTCATTGATAATAAAGAGGAAAATGATCCTTATTTAATTATTATGTATGTTCCATATTGTATAGTAAATAAAACAACACATATAACTTATAATATCCTTATCCCTGTAAAAACCTTCCTAGCATATGAAAATAATGGTTTAGTTACGTTTAACTATGGAGAAATTTCAATAACTATATCTTATGATTCATTTGCAACTTTAAAAAATATTTCAAATATTGAGGAAAGAGGTTATAAATATGTTTAAAACAAAAAGAATTGTTTCAATATTAATTTGTATATTTGGATTAGTTTTGCTTGTAAGCTGTAGTGCAAAAGGCGGAATGGCTAATAGTTTTCCAGAAGGTGCTCCACAAGCACCAGGAGGTATGTATGAAGAATCAGAAGATTACCTTGAGTTACATGAACAAGGTTTTATTGATACATCAGTTAATAATAAACTTAATGTAAGTTTAGATAGCAGTAATGCTGCATATTCAAATATAAGAAAACGTCTAAAAAGCGGATATTTACCTTATACTGATTCTGTAAATATTGAACAAATGTTAAATTACTTTAATTATTCATATGTTAATAATTCAAACGAACAATTACAAAGTTTCTTAGAAATTGGGAATTGTCCTTGGAATGAATCAAGTAAATTATTACAAGTAGCTGTTAAAGCAAAAGACTTTGAAATTAGTACAGAACAACAAAATAACTTTGTTTTCTTACTTGATGTAAGTGGTTCAATGTATTCAGCTGATAAACTTCCACTAATGATTGATGCATTTAAGTTATTAGTTGATAACTTAAATGATAATGATAGAGTTTCAATCGTAACATATGCAGGAAGTAATAGTGTATTACTTGATGGTGGTTACGGATATGAAAAAACAAAGATAAATGCAATTATCTCAGATTTAAGTGCTGGTGGATCTACAGCTGGTGCTGCTGGTATTAAAACTGCTTATGAACTAGCTCAAAAACATTTCATCTCTGGTGGTAATAATAGAGTATTCCTAGCAACAGACGGCGACTTTAATGTAGGTATTAGAAATACAAATGAACTAAAAGAATTTATTTCTGAAAAACGCCAAACTGGTGTTTACTTATCTTTATTTGGATTTGGTATGGGAAATTACCATGGTAGTACTATGGATACACTTGCTCAAGCTGGTAATGGTCAACATTATTATATTGATTCAATCCTAGAAGCACAAAAAGTATTCGTTTCTGAACTTGGAGGAACTTTACAATCAGTTGCAAAAGATGCAAAAGTACAAGTTGAGTTAAACCCTGAAGTAGTAGAAAAATACCGTGTAATTGGCTATGAAAACAAAATCTTAACTGATGAAGAATTCGAAAATACTGAAACTGATGCAGGTGAAATCGGTGCAGGACACTTTACAATCTGTTTAGTTGAAGTAGTATTAAAAGAAAATATTGATACAGCATTATCAAATATGTATGCAAAATGCACATTAAGATATAAAGATATCTTAGATTCTGAGCTTAATAAAGAAATAATCACTGAATGCACAGTATTTAGTGAAAATCCTTCAAATGACTTTATTTGGGCAAGTGCAGTTGCTGAATTTGGTTTATTATTAAGAAACTCTGATTATAAAGCAAATGCGAACTATGCATCAATTATTGAAAGAGCTAATAAACCTGAATTATTAAACGATGCTTATAAAGAAGAATTTATCGAACTTGTAAGAATTGCAAGTGACTTAGGAGTTACTAACTAATAAAAAGGAGGTAATTGTATGGCTAGACTTAAAAGCATACTTGGATTTATTTTCTTCATTTTTGTACTTTTACTAACTACTATACAATCTATGTTTATGTATGGTGGATATGAACCAACTGGAGAATATTACGTAAAAACAAGCCCATCAAGCGGTGATGCGGGAGAATTAGCTGTAATTGATTTTGAAACAGAATATTTAGAATATGACATCAATTCGAAAGTTATTGCAACAATCGGTTTTGGTACTTTACGTACTGATTATTTAAGTGACAATTCTTTTATTCGTGTTTCATACGTAAGTTTAGATGAAGAAGTAAGAGAAGAACTTTATTTTAATGATGGTTATAATAAAGAAGATTTAACAGTATATGAAGAAAAGTCATACCTTGATTTCTTAGGACATTACTGGTACTGGTATCCTCATTTTTATCCTAATCATAAAGAAACTGTAGCTCTAGAGTTACCTAAAGATGTTGATAAAGGATTTATTGAAATTAAATTTGGATCATTTGAGGAATCTGATAGTGAAGTCTATGAAAGTACATATAATGTTTTAAGAATAAAGTACTACGTAATAGACGGAATGGTCACTTTTAATGTTACAAAATAAAAAAGTATTAATAATAGGTAGTATTTATATTACCTATTATTTTTCTTTTTATCTAAAATATGATATAATAATTAATATATAAAAAGGAGGTGTAAAACATGAAAAGTAAAAACGTGTTTGCGATAATACTTGCATTACTTGCAGCTGTGATGTATGCGATAAGTGTACCATTTTCAAAACTTTTACTTGATGGAATTACACCTGCTATGCTATCAGCATTTTTATACCTTGGGGCAGGACTTGGAACTGGGGCTTTGTTTTTAATAACTTATAAGAAAAAAGAAAAAGCATCAGAGCCTTTCTTCAAAAAAGATATTCCTTATATAATTGGTATGATTGTGTTTGATATTATTGCTCCAATTTGCTTTATGTATGGGCTAAGTAAGTTTGGTTCAAGTGGAACTTCTCTACTTAATAACTTTGAAATTGTTGCTACCTCTTTAATTGCAATGATTCTATTTAAAGAAGTTGTCTCTAAAAAGATGTGGATTGCAATTGTACTTATAACAATTTCTAGTTTTATTCTATCATTTGAAGATTTTAAAACATTTAAATTTAATTTTGGTGCAATTCTTGTATTAATTGCGACTATCTGTTGGGCATTTGAAAACAATTGTACAAACAAACTATCAAACAAAAACAGATATAAAGTTGTTATGATTGATGGTCTTGGCGCTGGAATTGGTTGTTTAATCTTTGCACTTATTACAGGTGAAAGTTTTCCAAGTTTCTTTTTAATTGCGCTTAACTTATTACTTGGTTTTGTTTCTTATGGGCTTAGTATTGTAATTTATATTAAGTCTCAAAGTATGATAGGTGCTTCTAAAACAAGTGCATATTATTCGGTTAATCCTTTTATTGCATCGTTTTTATCATTTATCTTTATTCCATCAGAAAAGCTTGGCCTAAATTACTTTATTGGATTATTCTTTATGATAATTGGTACGGTAATTGTAGTAATTGATACCTTAAAACCTATTAATAAAATTAATAATAAAAAAAGACTTTCTGCTAAAAAATAAATTTAGCAGAAACTTTTTTATATATTTAATTGATAATGATTATCATTTATGATATAATATTATGATAAAGAAGATTACTAAAAACAGGAGGTTTTTATGAAACATATAGCATTCTTTGATGCAAAATCATATGATATAAAATCATTTGATAAAGTAAACAAAAAATATAAAATTCATTATTTTGAAGATAAGCTAAATATAAATACTGTTGTTCTTGCAAAGGGAATGGATGCAGTATGCGTATTTGTAAATGATGATGTAAATAGTGAAGTTCTTGATAAGCTAAATGAATATGGAATTCATCTAGTTGCATTAAGATGCGCTGGTTTTAATAATGTTGATATTAAAGCATCACACAAAAAAGTACACGTTGTAAGAGTTCCTGCATATTCTCCTTACGCGGTTGCAGAGCATGCAATGGCAATGCTTCTTAGTTTAAATAGAAAAATACATAAAGCATATCTTAGAACAAGAGAATTTAACTTTAA
>CAJGCS010000116.1 GCA_904501965.1 uncultured Bacilli bacterium
GTTTCTTCATAACTCATACTTCTTTCCCAACCTTTCATTGGAATGACAGTAAGTTTACAACCAATACCAAATTCTTCATTAAATAATTTTGCAAGTTCTCCAATTGTCATACCATGACGTTGAGGCATATTAAAGTAACCTACAAAAGAACGATATTTTTCAGTATCTAGTACGTTACCTTCTACCTTTACACCACCAATTGGGTTAGGTCTGTCAAATACAACAAATTCTTTTCCATATTCAGCACATGCATACATTGCATAAGCCATTGTATAAATAAATGTATAATATCTTGATCCATTATCTTGAACATCGATTGACATAATGTCAATTGCATTCATCATTTCTTCTGATGGTTTTTTATGTTTTCCATATAAGCTATAAACAGTAATTCCTGTTTCTTCATCAACATAAGTTGGTAAATGCATACCAGCTTGAATGTCAGCTCTTACACCATGTTCTGGTGAAAATAAAGCAACTAAATTTGTTTTATTTCTTAATACATCTATTGAAGATACAAAATCACTTGTAATACCAGTTGGATTTGTAATTAAACCAATACGTTTTCCTTCAAATATTTCCTTAAATTCATCTACTCTTTCGATACCTAAAACTACTTTACTCATATTACTCCTCTTCCTCAAGTTCGATATCCATCTCTACTTGTTTATTTATTTTATCAAAATCTACTTTTTCTAATTCATGATAATTGACTTTTGAAAATCTTAACCCAATAAGGATTGGTAAACTAATACCAAAAATAATCCATATAGGGAAGAAGAAAAAGCCAATAACACTAACTAATAACATTGCGACAAGCACAATTGTATTTAAAAAATAATTTATTGTCATAAAGACATTTGTTTTCATTAAATCAACTGTTTTTAAATTTGGTAATGTTATTATTACCATTGGAGCATGAACAACAAAACATACCCCTGCAAATGCAAATATTGCAAAAACTACATAACCAGCTCCAAGTAAAGCTTCTTGAGCTTTCATTGAAAATGTAAATAATATTCCAGATGATGTAATACCAAAATGATCTATTATTTGTATATCAGATATTACTGGTAATATACTATAGAATACTAAAGAGAAAAATATAATGCCAAGTACTAAAGAATATATTAACCCTACTTTCATACTTTTTGCATAGTATTTCTTAAAACCATAGCCCCATGCTTTAAACGCATTAATTGCTGAAGTTGTATCTTTAATTACTGAAGTTGCAGAAACAAGCGATGGCAAGATTAAGAATGGGAATGTAAGTAAGAATATTCCAACTCCGATTGCAAATAAAAGCATGATTGAATTTAATTTTTCTTCATTTGGCATAATCTTTTCATAAACATTAAAATGTTCAACAAGTTTAGCACTAGAAATTTTTATTTCTGTTTCTTTAGTAATTTTGCCACTAACAGTGATAAAATCTCCAACATTAGGTTTATCAGTTAAATCTTCAAAATCTTTATTTCCATCTAATCCTTTTAAGTTTTCAATTAATATTTGTTTAGATGAATCACTTGATGTACTAATATACATTTTACCAAAACGGTCATCTACTATTTTTGTAATAAATCCTTGAATGAAATAATCTTCAGTTGATTCGCCAGTTTGATTAGATAATTTAGCATAAGCTTCATCTACAGAAATGTATGAATCATTTTTAGCAGGAACTAATACTTCAAATGTTTTGCTATCTATATGAGAACCTACTTGAATAGTTAATTTAATCTTAACGGTTTGAGAATTGTCACCCTTTGTTACAACAACTTTTTGAGTTTTATCTTTAACGTTTTCAAATTTAACAGCTGTACCTTCAATGACTTCCCATTTATAGTTTTCTAAAGAAGGAACTTCAAAATCAATTCCTGTTTCTGAAGGAACTAATACTTCATTAAGTGCAAAGTCAACTTTTTCTTTATTTGTAATGTTAAAAACAATTCCATCTCCACCAATAGAAATAGATACAAAAATAAATATTGCAACAGGTATAGCCATTGAAGCTACACACAGTAAATTACATATAAACATTCTAAATAATTTATCAAAAAAGTGAAAAGCTCTTGATTTGGGTTTTTTATCAATATCCATACATACTCCTCCTATTATACTTATTATATCACAATAAGTATAATATTTCATTATAAATAATAATGTTTTAATTAATATTAGTATGGTATTTTTATAAAAAGAAAAAAGATGAGAAATAAAATTTCTCATCTTTTATATTCATTAAAGATTAACGAGGGTTGTAACCCATATCAACCATTGCTTGACGGTATTTTGCATATACTGCATTTAATTCTGTATAAGGATCTTTTGCAGCATCTTTACAAATTGAACCACATAATGGCCAGAATGCATCAGTACCGTAATGTGAACCACCACCAACAGTCATTGAAACTGTTTCGAATAATTCGAAGTATGTATTTTCATAAACTGACATAACAACTTCGATATCGATTTGACGGTCAAATAAAGTTTCTAAGTAAATTCTGAAGCCTTGTTCATCTGTTAATTGAACAGTTTGGTTAGGGTCAGCACCTTGACCTGCATATAAGTCGATTAATAAGTTAGTAACAACTTGTGCATTGATACCATTTTTACCATTTGCATAGTCAAGAACACTATAACAAGTAGTTCCACCGAAAGGAATCTTGAATGCAGCACCGCTCATATCTAAGCCAGCAACATATTGACCATCTTTCATTAATGGTTCGCCATTTGCACCAGCGATTGCTTCTTCAGGATCTGATGTGAATTCAACATTGATGTTATCGCCATCAGCTGCAGGGTAAGGAACAACACCTAATCTTAAGCCGTTAACTTTTGCATTAAATCTGTCATCTGCTTTAACAAACCAGAATTGACCAGAGTGAAGAACAGTTGTACCAGAAATGAATTGGTCAGTAACGTCTTGTGATCCACGTGCATTGTAGTAACCATCTTTATAGAATGTTTGGATAGTTTTTAATACGTTAGTAACACCATCTTCTAATAGGTTAACTTTTTGGATTGGAGAAACTGATACGAATTGGTTACCAGTTGAAGCTACCATACCTAATGCAAATTCAGGGTAACCCATATCTAATACATAGTGATCAGCAGGTAAGTTCTTTTGAGTAGATTCTACCCATTCTTGGAATCTTGATAAAGTCCATTCACCTTTTAACCATAATTCAGCAGGGTCTTGAGCGTTAGCTTTTTCTACTAAATCAACGTTATAATAAATGAAGTGGTCTGGAGTTGCTTTACCAGTAGATACACCATAAACTCTGTTAGAAGCTGATAATGCTTCGTTGATTGTTGAATCTTGGATGTATTTTTCTTCATCAGCATTGAAGTCAGCTAAAATACCTTCAGTAACGTTACCATTTTTGATAACTGCAAGTTCAGCTAAAGCACCAGATTTGATGATTGTAGGAATCCAGTTACTTGAAATGTTAACTACATAAATATCTTGTTCTTGGTAAGAACCATTTGTATAGTTAGTAACGATTGCGTTAGCACGAACTGGGCCCCATTGTTCAGAGTCATCCCAAGCAACGTATTTAATTTTAACGTCATAAGCTTGTTGAACTAATTGTTGATGTCTCATTCTGATTTCTTGGTTATCACCAGTGAAGTTAACATCAAATGGGTCAAATTCAGAAACTGGTAAACATTTAATTTTAATGTTCATACCATTACCTTTCCATCCTGTAGGGTTTAAATCCCATTTAGGTTGGTAAACAGCAGGTTGGCCTAATTCTTTACCACAAACATCACATTTGTTATCACCATTGTTGTCAGCACAAACTGTATGTTCAGGTTCTTAAGGTCCTTGTGGTTTTAAGTCTTTACCACAAACATCACATTTGTTGTCACCATTGTTATCAGCACAAACTGTATGTTCAGGTTGTTCTGGTTGTTCTGGTTGTTCTGGTTGTGGTTGTTTACCACCACCACATGCAA
>CAJGCS010000117.1 GCA_904501965.1 uncultured Bacilli bacterium
ATATCGTCTCCAAGAGCCAAGATGTAGTTCATAAATATTAATTGGTTTGTCAAGTGCTTGATTATCACGTCTTGAATTCATCCAAGCGTGATCAGTAAACTTATAACAATTATCAATATTGTATACTTTTGATCCTTTATTAGGTCTTAGTTCTGAATGGAAGGCATAAGGATCACTTTTATAAATATATTTTCCTCTTTTTGTTTTTATGACATATTGATAACAAGCATATTCTTTAACATTTTCAATAACTACTTCCCAAATACCCTCATCGCTTATTTTGTACATTGGGTTAGCTCGTTTATTCCAACCATTAAACTCTCCAACAACACTAACAGCTTTAGCGTTAGGAGCAAATACTCTAAATACAACACCATTAGATGTAAAGTGCGCACCTAGTAAGTCATATGCTCTGTAATTTGTACCTTGATGAAAATAATAAATTCCTTGTTCGTTCATACGCTTATATCTTTCCATAGTAATTCAATCTTATTATATCACAAAGTGTTTTTTTAATCAAACTCTTTGTTTTTTATTCACTAAAAGGAAAAAAACAAGTTCAATGAACTTGTTTTGTATTTTTTTTACTTAATGAAATTTTCCTATGTTTTTTTATTTTATAAACATTGCATCGCCAAACGAAAAGAAACGATATTTCATTTCAATAGCCTCTTTGTAAGCATCCATTATATGAGTAGTTCCTGCAAACGCACTTACAAGCATAATCAAAGTTGACTTTGGTAGATGGAAATTTGTGATTAAAGCATCAGCTGATTTAATCTTATAAGGTGGATAAATAAAGATATTAGTATCTTCTTTTACTTCTTTAAATTCTCCATATTTTGAGTAAATACTTTCAATTGTTCTTAATGATGTAGTACCTACACAGATGATTCTTCTACCTTCTTTTTTAGCTAAATTAAGTCGATCTGCAGTATGAGCACTCATTTGATAAAACTCACTGTGCATGTTATGTTCCTCAACTGTATCAACAGAAACAGGTCTAAATGTACCAAGTCCAACATTTAAAGTAACTGTTAAAACTTCTACATTTTTCTCTTTTAGCTTTTTTAGCAACTCTTTTGTAAAGTGAAGACCAGCTGTAGGTGCAGCTGCACTTCCGTATTCATTTGCATAAACAGTTTGATAGCGGTCTTGATCTTCTAGCTTTTCTCTAATATAAGGAGGTAGTGGCATTGTTCCAATACTTTCTAATATTTCAATGAAAATACCTTCATAAATCATTTCAAAAGTACGTTCACCATCTTCTCCTTCAGCTATACATTTTGCTTTTAAAAGACCATCTTTAAAAGAAATTACAGTTCCTATGTGTACACGTCTTGCAGGTTTTACAAGTGATTTCCATGTATTTTCTTTTATTTCTTTTAGTAGTAAAACTTCAATAAATGCTTTTGTATCAACCTTTTCACCATAAATTCTAGATGGTAATACTTTTGTATCATTTAAAACAAGAACATCGCCTTCGCTTAAATAATCAACTATATCAAAGAAATGTTTGTGTTCCCTTTGCCCAGTTTCTTTATTTAACACAAGTAAACGAGAACTGCTTCTATCAACAAGTGGTGTTTGAGCAATTAGCTCAGCAGGTAAGTCAAAATCAAAATCACTTACTTTCATACAAGAGTTCCCCTTTCTTTTTTTAAGTGAGAATAAGCTTTTTCAGTTGCAACGCGGCCTCTATGTGTTCTTAAAATGAAACCTTCTTGTAAAAGATATGGTTCATTAACATCTTCTAGTGTAACTGTTTCTTCAGAAATACTTGCGGCTAAAGCCTCAAGTCCCGCAGGGCCTCCTTTAAAACGTTCAATTAAACACATTAAGTATTTTCTATCAGTAATATCAAGGCCTTCTTTATCGATGTCAAGTTTATTAAGAGCATAATCTGTAATATCCGTATTGATAGTTGCTAGTTTTTCATATTGAGCAAAGTCACGAATTCTTCTAAATAATCTATTTGCGATACGTGGTGTTCCTCTACTTCTTTTTGCAAGTTCTAAGCATGCATCATCACTTATTCGGTAGTTAAGAATTCTAGCAGTACGTTTAATAATTTTACTTAATTCTTCCTTATTATAATACTTTAATTGATGAACAATACCAAATCTATCACGCATTGGTGCAGTTAAGTCGCCAAATCTTGTAGTTGCACCAACAAGTGTAAATGGAGGCAAATCAATTCTTAAAGTAGTTGCGCTCGAATCTTTTCCAAGAACAATATCAATAACATAGTCTTCCATTGCAGAATATAGCATTTCTTCGATAACCTTTGGAATTCTATGGATTTCATCAATAAATAAAATGTCTCCTGCTTCTAAACTAGATAAGATAGCAGCTAAGTCTCCAGGGCGTGTTAAAGCAGGTCCCGTAGTGGTTTTAATATGTGAAGACATCTCGTTTGCAATGATATTTGCAAGAGTTGTTTTACCAAGTCCAGGAGGACCATATAATAAAACGTGATCTAAGCTTTCATTTCTTGCGCGAGCTGTATAGATGAATACTTTCATCATTTCTTTGATTTCTTCTTGACCAACATACTCATTTAATGTTTGAGGACGAAGAGTTGATTCGAACTCATCACCATCAATCATTTTTTGATCCATAACATTTTCTTTCATATCTTGCGTCCTTTCTTTTTGCAAATCAATTAATATTGTGCTATAATACACCTAAAGAGGTGTTATTATGTATAGTTATATTAAGGGAATTATCACAGAAGTTGTCCCTTCACACATCACAGTAGAAAACAGTGGTATTGGTTTTTTAATAAAAGTGCCAAACCCATATCGTTTCGAAAATAAATTAAATGGTGAAATCCAAACAATTTACACATATCAAAACGTTAGAGAAGATGCGATTGAACTATTTGGTTTTTCAACAAACGAAGAAAAACAAATGTTTATCTCTTTAATAAGTGTTAAAGGCTTAGGCCCAAAAGGTGCTCTTGCCATTCTTGCATCATCTACACCAAATGATCTTGCAAATGCAATTCTTGATGGAAATGATAAATACTTTAAGTCATTCCCAGGCGTAGGTGCAAAATTAAGTCAACAAATTATTCTTGACTTAAAAGGCAAAGTCAATCTTAGTGATGCTAAACAAGAAGTAAAAGACGAAAGAGTTGAAAATGTTGCTCTTGCCTTAAAGTCTCTTGGATATAGCGCATCAGAAATAAAAACAGTTACTAAGAAGTTAATTTTAACAAGTGATGATACAATTAATTCACTTGTAAAGCAAGCATTAAGAATGCTTAATAAAGCTTAATCTAATTATAAGTATTATATCATATTTATTATTATTTTACAATCTAAAAAGTCACAAACAATTAACTTGTTTGTGACTTATTTTTTATTTATTTTGCATATTCAGGGAAATATTCTTTTTTCGCCCATTCAGGTAAATATTGAACATATTCTCTAAATATAAATACTTTAGTTTCGTGTAATCTACAATTTTCTTCGCCAGTAACTTTATTTTCGAAGTCACTAAGTTCTGCATTCCATTTAGCAACACCATTAGTTAAAGATAAATCATAATAACCTTTATTTGGTTTACTGCCAGTAAATTCAAAATCATTTTTACCATATGAAGTAAACTTCATAGTTCCATTTACAGCATTCCAATAAACATTTAAGTTTTGAGAAATATTTGGAGCTTTATAAATTCTTTCGATAGCTGCAGCTGCAGGATGGCCGCTAGCAGCATTTAGGTTATAAGTTTTATTTTGTTGTGGTCCACTAGGTGTAACGCCATATTTATCAGCTCTTGCAGCTGAGATAGCGACTGCTTTAGGATTTAATGTATCAAGTAATTCTTGAGAGTTAGATCCGTGAGAACCATGGTGAGATGCTTTATAAAGTGTTACTTCTGGTAAATCTTCATTTTTTAATAGCGATGCTTCTGTTTCTGTAGTAATATCACCAGC
>CAJGCS010000118.1 GCA_904501965.1 uncultured Bacilli bacterium
ACAGATGAAGAAAGTAATAATATTGTTGTTGAAATTTCAAAAATGCCAAAAGGCATGCTTTCTCCTGCATTCCAAGATTTCCCATATGAGTTAATTTGGATTGAAGAGGTTTTAATTAGCGATGAAAAATTTACTAACTAGAATCTTTACAAATATTAAATTTAGACAAGCTATTGCAACATTCTTAAAAGGAATATTAGCCGGATTTTGTATAGTTCTTTGTACTGCACTTTATGTAGTCGTATCAACATATTCAAATAAATTTTGGGGTGGTATGGTTTTCCCGATGGGAATGCTAATAATTCTTAATTTTGGCTATTTTCTATATACTGGTAAAGTTTGTTATTTATTTGATCATTTAAAAAGAACATCTAATCTTCATTATTGGTTACAAGTATTTATTGGTCTTATAGGTAACTTAGTTGGGACAATTGGTCTTGGCTTGGTTCTATCTTATATTTTTGATAAAGTTCCAGCATTTCAAGGTGAAAATGGTGTTGTTACAACAATTGTTGGGTATGCAAACGAATTAGTAGATTTCAAACTTAGTCGTGGTCTTCCAATGGCTTTTGTTCTTGGTGTAGTATGTAATATTTTAATTTATTTTGCAACAGAAGGTTTTGCGAAAATCGAAAATGTATTTGTAAAACACCTTGTTGTTTACGCAACAATTAGTGCCTTTGTTTTACTTGGGCTAGAACACTGTATTGCAACGACATTCTATTTGGCTTTTGCAAGAGTATGTTCACTTGATGCAGTTTTATTTGTTATAATGGTAGCGCTTGGTAATGCTGTAGGAGGTAATATGATACCACTTACAGTAAAACTAATTAAACGCCTAGAAAGAAGATAATTATGATTAACTTTAACTTTTATTCCCCTACAAAAATCTTTTTTGGAAAAGAAAAAGAAAAAGAAGTAGGAAGTATTATTAAAGAATATGGATTTAAAAAAGTATTACTTCATTATGGAAAAAGTTCTATTAAAAAAACAGGATTATATGATACTGTTGTAAATTCATTAAATGACGCTGGAGTTAGTTTTATTGAGTTATCAGGAGTAGAACCAAATCCAAAAATAGACCTTGTAAGAAATGGTGTTAAACTTGTAAAGGAAGAAAACATTGATTTTATTTTAGCTGTTGGTGGTGGTTCTGTAATAGATTCTTCAAAAGCTATTGCATGTGGAGCTAAAGCAGATTTTGACCCATGGCTATTCAATCTTCATATAAAAACTCCTGAAGCTGCTTTACCAGTTGGTGTAATTTTAACAATAAGTGCAGCTGGAAGTGAACTAAGTAATTCATGTGTTATATCAGACTTAGAAACTTATTTTAAAAATGGCTTTAACAGCGATTTAATTAGACCTTTATTTGCTATTGAAAATCCTGAACTTACTTATACAGTTTCAAAGTTCCAAACAGGGTGTGGAATAGTTGATATTTTAATGCACACGCTTGAAAGATATTTTACTGATACTTTAGATATTGACTTTGCTCAAAACATTGCAGAGGGACTTATTAAAAGTGTAATTGATGCAGGATATGCTGCTATAAAAGATCCATATGACTATAATGCAAGAAGTACACTTATGATTGCTAGTAGTTTCTCTCATAATGGGTTAACTGGCCTTGGAGGAAAAATGTACTTTACTGTTCATAAATTAGAACATCAAGTAAGCGGAACATTTGATAGAGTAGCTCATGGAGCTGGATTATCTGTTTTATTTCCTGCATGGGCCAAATGGGTTTATAAAAAGAACTTAACAAATTTTGTTAAATTTGCTAAAAATGTTTTTGGTATTTTTGAAGGTACAGATGAAGAAATTGCTTTAGCTGGTATTTTAAAGTTGGAAAAATTCTTTCAAGATATTGAAATGCCAACTACATTTACTGAACTAGGAATATCTTGTAGTGAATTTGAGCCTATGGCATCAAGAATTACAAAAAATGATACTGTAAAAGTTCCTGGTTATTTTGAGCTTGATAAAAAAGATGTTTTAGAAATCTTTAATATTGCAAAATAGTTTAAACCTCCTAATAAAATAGGAGGTTTTTTAATAGCCTTTTACTTTACAAAGATTAAAAAATATTGTATAATATTAAAGCAAAGTAAATGTCTCAGTAGCTCAGTTGGATAGAGCAACGGCCTTCTAAGCCGTGTGTCGGGGGTTCGAGTCCCTTCTGGGACGCCATTTTTTTTGAAATAAAGTTTGATACAGTAAAATGTATCAGATTTTTTTATGAGAAATATACTTTATATAGATTAATAGATCGCAACCATTTTGATTCTTGAAGAGCATTTAAATACCCTTACATCACATCTTATGATTAACTTCTATGGTCAAATTTATTTTTGAAAGAAGGTTTTTTATGTCTCAAACAGCAAGTATTTTTCTTAGTTTATCAATTGCTTTATTATCTGGATTACTTTTATCTAGACTAGTAAAAAAATTTAATCTTCCTGCAGTTACAGCTTATTTAATTGCGGGTGTAATTATTGGCCCATTTGTACTTGGTGCATTTAAAATAGATGGTATTGGTATAACATCTAATCAAATTGATGGTTTAAGTTTAATTTCTGATATTGCTTTAGGTTTTATTGCTTTTGCAATGGGGAATGAATTTAGATTGTCACAGTTAAAAAAAATAGGGAAAAAAGCTGTAGTTATAGGAATATTCCAAGCAGTATTTACAACACTTATTGTTGATATTGCATTAATCGGATTACACTTTATTATTCCTAGTAAATTCCCAATTCAAGCAGCAATAATATTAGCTGCAATCGCAACAGCAACTGCTCCTGCAGCAACTTTAATGGTAGTAAAACAATATAAAGCAAAAGGTTCTGTTACTGACGTTTTACTTCCAGTTGTAGCACTAGACGACGCAGTTGGACTTGTGGTTTTCGCAATTTCATTTGGTATTGCAAAATCAATAGGTAGTGGCCCAATTGATGTCTTATCAATAATCGTTGAACCGATGTTAGAAGTTATTTTATCATTACTTTTAGGTTTCGTAATGGGATTACTATTTACATTCTGTGAAAAATTCTTCCACTCACGTTCAAAACGTATGGCTATTTCTGTTACATTTGTTATGATGACAGTTGCTTTATCATGTTTACAATTTGATATTGGTCAAGTTCATATCAGCTTTTCATCATTACTTTCATGTATGATGCTTGGTACAGTATTTTGTAACTTTTGTGAAGTTTCAGAAGAACTTATGGAACGTGCTGATAGATGGACGACACCAATCCTAATTTTATTCTTTGTAATAAGTGGGGCTGAACTTGAGTTAAACGTATTTACAGATATAACAGTAGTTTTAATTGGAATTGTTTATATTGTATTTAGATCAGTAGGTAAGTATTTTGGTGCAAGTATCAGTGCAAAAATGACTAAATGTGATCCGAATATTGTTAAATATTTAGGAATTACTTTACTACCTCAAGCTGGCGTTGCTCTTGGTATGGCAAACAAAGCAAAAGAAATTGGTGAAGCGGGAAATATTGTATGTAACATTACACTCTTTGCAGTACTTATTTATGAAATTGTTGGTCCATTCCTAACTAAAGTTGCTCTAACAAAAGCCGGAGATATTAAAAAAGAAGGCAGAGTTAGTGCTAGAGATGAACATCTAAAAAAGATGGAAATGGAACAAAGAAAGCAAAAAAAGATAACAAAAGCATAATAATGTTAAATATTAAAAAAATGCATCTTTAAAGAGATGCATTTTTTAATATATAAAATTTTAATGATTAAAAATAAAGCATAACAAGTAATTTAAGTTTTATTGAGTTGAGGAAAGTTGCAATTTCTGCAGCTTCAAGGGCTATTTTTGGTTTAATTACGTGTTGATTAGATAAAGATTTAGACAATATTGTTGGTGATGATATTGAAACTTTAAGAGCTCTTTTAAACT
>CAJGCS010000119.1 GCA_904501965.1 uncultured Bacilli bacterium
ACTTCCTACAAACTGGGGATATCGTGATTCAAGATACTTCTGGTGTTCAGATTATAAAAAACCAGATAAAGAAGAAATTCCATCACGTGAGATTGACTTATCGGCTATTAGATATGCGGCTGATAGAGCAGATGATATTGTTAAGTTTACTGACGATGCTTTAAAGATGATTGTAAAAGTCCCAAGACCTTTCTTAAAACTTGTATTAAATGGTTGTGTTAAATGGGCTAAAGAAAATAATTGCACTTTAATTGGCGAAAAAGAAATGCAAGAAATTAACGATAAACGTTCAAAAGATAAAAAGAAAAATAAATAATATTCTGTAGATTTATGTAGATACGAACCTTTCGTATCTACATTTTTTTACATAAAAATAAAAAAAATAAAAAAATTTTACTTTGTCGACAAGTTTCGACAAATTTCGACAAAACGATTTGATATAATATAGATGTACATAAAAATACAGGAAAAAAAGGAGAAAAATTTATGGTAGATAAAAACAATATCGCTGATGCGTTAATGTACTTACAAAGAATTAATTATTCATTAAAGGTTTATTATTTAAAGAACAATTTAGAACGCTCAAACTTTAGTAAAGGAAGAATTATGATGTTTGATTTAAATCAAACAATGACTTTATATAAAGACTATAGAGTTGATTGTGATTTAACTGTAGAAGATGAAGAAGTATTTAAAAATTTAAAGAAGTAATATAACTTTATTTGTAATAAATGTTATTTAGAATTTTGTTATGATTTGAATCCTTCGATCTATATGAAAAAAGTTGAATATATTAATGCTAAAGTAGAACATATTAAATCTAAACTAGTTCAACTTTGTTATAAACTTGAATCAGTTACATTTGAAAATAATAAATAGTGATAACATTGCTTTAATTTTATCTTAAGATGTGATATAATAATCTCAAGATAAAATTAAGGAGCAAACTATGAAAAAGAATTATTTGTTTTTTGTATTTTTTATATGTTTATTACTTGTATCATGTACTGATAATAAAACAGAAAAATACTTTAGACTTAAAAATGTAAATAATATTGATGGAGCTTATACGATTAATCTTGATGATTCAAACTTTGATATAAGTAATTACATTGATACAAACTGCGATTATGAATATACTCATAATAATAATTTATATTATTCTAAAGATAATACGTTAATTACACTTGATAGAGGACAAAACACAGTTTTGGTAAGATGTAATGAGTTAAATATTGATTATCAGTTATTAATTGAATATATAAGTGATATTAAAGTAATAATTAATTCAAACTATTCAACTGTAAAAGAATATACTTTTGAATATGGTACTAAACTTTCAAAAGAGTTATTTGATGTATCATTAGAAGGATATACATGGAATGGATTAGTTGGTTATTTTCCAATAAGTAGTGATGCTTGTATGCCTTATGTAGGAAATATTGAAGATATTACTTTAACAGAAGATATAGAATTATCTTTTATTCTTGATGCAAATGAATATGAAATAAGTGTTGATGGAATCAAATATAAAATTAGAACTGATGAAGTTATTAATATAGAAGATCCAACCCTTCTAGGACATACTTTTATGGGTTATAATGTTTCTGAATTTAAAAAAGGATCTACTTATCATCCTTCAATGGGATTTGAATTTACTTCAGTATTTAATAAAAATACATACACAATTTTTTATGAATACATGGGTAACTTTAAAGAAGTAAGTATTAAGTATATGGATGAGATTGAGGAATTTATTCCGGAAGTTCCAGGATATAAGTTTGTTAGTTGGACTAAAGATGGTGAAAGTGTTTCAACAAATGTATATGAATATACATCTGATGTTACATATAAAGCAGTATTTGAACCAAATACTTATAAAATAACTTATACAAACATTTTAGAAGAATGTAGTGTAGATGTTAAATATGATTCTAGTATTACATTACTTACACCGTCTAAAGAAGGATTTAAGTTTTTATATTGGACATTAAATGGTAAAATGTATGATGAAAGTGTATTTAAACACACAAGTGATATCGAACTTGTTGCGGTATGGGAAGAAGTACATTTAAGTAAAGTAAACTTATCTCTTAATACCTTTGGAGGAGTTTGTGAAAGTGAAGCTTTAGTTGATGAAAATGGATATATTAACTTACCAGTACCAATTAAAGAAGGTTATACTTTCAAATATTGGTGTTATGATAATGATTTAAAAAATATTGTTTCTTCACTTAAAGAAAGTGAATATACAGGTGAAACATTATACGCATGTTATTCACTTGATTCAACAAGCTTAATTGGTGAAGTTGTTATTACAAGAAGAAACTCTCATGCAATTAATTATGATGAACTTGCAATATTTGATGGATCAATGACAGGATATACTTCAAAATACTGGCATAAGATTGGTATTAATAAAAACGATGATTCATATTATGTAAGTGCTATTGCAATAAATGGAGAATCTATATCTAGTTTAGGTGAGTGTGACTTTGTTGTTTTAGCTTATACTGATTATACAGGATATTCTTACTTTACAAATCTAGGATATGAAGTAGGAACTGAAGTTTTCTTTAGCATAGATCCTAAAACATTTACAGAAAGTGACGTTACAATTCAAATGAGTTTTGTTGCACCTAATATTGAAGATGATAAAGAAGAACTAATTTCTTTATTAACTGATCTTTATAAAGATTATGAATCAGTAAGTGAAAATATTGAATTAGTTGATAGTTTATTAAATTATACAATTACTTGGAAAACAAGCAATAAAAACGCAATTTCATCAAAAGGTGTTTATATAAAACCATATGTAACTAGAAATGTTACTCTTACAGCCTCAGTTGGTGAAGAAGAATTATACTCATTTACAGTAGAAGTACTTGGTGAAAAAGAAACAAGTGATGCCCTTTCAACAGGATATATTTACACACCATATACAATCACAGAAAATGCGATGGCTACACTTGATATAATTTACTGTGCATTCTTAAATATTGACGAAAGTGCAAACTGGACAAATTATACAAGAATGAAGAGCAATTTAGAAAAGTACATTCTTCCACTTTCAAAGAAAACTGGAACAAAGGTTGTTATTTCTGTTAACCAAGAAAATGCAAATAAAGCTTTCTCAACAGTTTCTGCTAGTGCTGAGCTTCGCGAAAAGCTTGCAACAAATATTCTATTATTTATTCAAGAATTTGGGCTTGATGGAATTGACATTGACTGGGAAACACCTGCATCAAGCGAAGCTAAAAACTTTACTCTTCTTATGGAAGCAATCTATAAAAAAGTAAAAGCTGCTAACCCTGATTACTTAGTAACAGCCGCTATTGGTGGAGGTATGTGGGCTCCTCCTAAATATGACTTACCTAATTCAAAAAATTATTTAGATTACATTAACCTTATGACATACTCTATGGCAACAGGAAGCGGATATTATCAAAATAGTTTATATAAATCAACAAAAGGCGCAACCCTTGTAAGTTGTTCAATTGAAGAAAGCATTAAGATTTATAATGATTTAGGTGTTAAGAATAGTCAAATCTTAGTAGGTATTCCATTCTATACTACTATTCAAACATCATCTGGTGGACCTGGTTCTAAAACAGGAAGTGGTAAGTCTGTTTGGTATAACAAGATGCTTGCAAATTATCCTTTATCAGATACAATGAAAGAATACTTTGATGAAGAATGTGGTGTACCTTATAGATATGATGCCACTACCCAAGTATTTATTTCATATGACAATGAAAGAAGTATTATGATTAAATGTGACTATATCAATACCCTTGGACTTGCAGGTATAATGTACTGGCAATATGGACAAGATGTAGATGATATGTTATCAAATGCAATTAAT
>CAJGCS010000120.1 GCA_904501965.1 uncultured Bacilli bacterium
ATCAAAAGTACCATCTTTTTCCATTTCTTCAATTCTGTATAATTTAGCAATTGATTTGCGAACAGTTTTGAAGTTAGTCATTGTTCCGCCTAACCAACGTTTGTCAACATAGAATTGACCAGCACGTTGTGCTTCTTCTTTAATAATTTCTTGAATTTGTTTTCTTGTACCTACGAATAAAACTTTGTTATTATTACGTACGATATCAACCATAGCTGCATAAGCTTCTTCAATCTTATCAGCTGTTTTTTGAAGGTCAATGATGTAAACACCATTTCTTTCTCCGAAAATATACTCTTTCATTTTAGGGTTCCAACGGCGAGTATGATGACCGACATGACCGCCGGCTTCTAGTAATTGTTTCATTGTAATTACAGACATTTTTAATTTCCTCTTTTCTATTTTATTTTGTTTTTTGGCCGCTAAAAGTATCATAACACCCCGCCACTATAAAGCACAAGACGGTGAGTTCAACTTTTATGAGTATTTTTTGCCATTAGTTATTATACCATATTTTTTAATATTTTCAAGTAAAATTGCTTGCAATATTAGTCTTTTTTAAATAAAGGACATGCTTCAATACATTCAGGATTTTTAACGTAATAATCTTGATGATATTCTTCAGCAGGATAAAAGTTTAGTAAAGGTTCAACAGATACTACAATTTGTTGTTCAAAGTATTGTTGCATATCTTTAAAAAATTTTAAAGTTTCATTTTTTTCTTCTTCTGTTTGATAGTATATACCAGAACGATACTGAATTCCTTTATCAATTCCTTGTTCATTTAAAGTAAACGGATTAACAAGTTCAAAGAAATGTTCAAGGATTTTACCAAATGAAATTTTCCCATCATCATAAGTTAATTTTACAGTTTCTGCATGAGTTGCAATACCTTGTTTTAACTCTTCATATTTAGGATTTTCTATATTTCCATTAGCGTATCCAACCTCAGTATCAATGATACCTCTAACCATTTGGAAATACTTTTCTACACCCCAAAAACATCCTCCAGCAATATAAATTGTCTTTATCATATACGCACCTATTTAACCTTTTTTATTAGTGTTACAAACGTTAATCCTTCATGTTCTTCTTCTTCATCTATGATTTCAAATCCTACTTTTTTGTAGAATTCTACATTATATTCTTCTTGTAAAATTGTATCAACATACCATGTTTTTACTTGTTGATTTCTTGAAATAAATTCTTCTATTACTTGTTGACCATAACCTTTTGAACGGTAAGTATCCTTTAAATAAAACTGAGCTATCTTCATAACTTTAGGGTCATCTAGTTCAAACCCAAAGATGCCACCAACGATTTCATTAGTTTCTTCATCAACAATTTTATAATACTGACCAAAACGATATTTAATATTGAAATGCATTCTTTCAAGCGTCATATGGTATGGGTTACTATCAAAGTCTCCATACTTTTCCGCATAAATAATAAATGATTCATATTGTACAATTAAAAGTTTTACTGCATCTTCTAAAGATGCCTTTTTCATTATAATCATAATGTCCTACTTTCTGTTTTGGCCAGGATGATTGGCCATATAACTTTTCTTCATTTGCTCACTTGATACATGAGTATATATTTGTGTACTCGATAAATTTGAGTGACCCAACATTTCTTGTACACTTCTTAAATCTGCTCCTCCATCAAGAAGATGTGTTGCGAAAGTATGTCTTAGCATATGGGGATGAACATGAACACTTTCTGCCGTTTTAGAAATAATATTATCCAATATAACTCTAACTCCACGTGTTGTAAGACATGTCCCTTTCTTATTTAATAATAATTTCTTAGGATCTTCTAATTCTTTCTTTAAAAGAATTTCTTTTCTTCCAACATGAATATATTCTTTTAAAGCTTTTATTGTATGGTCATTCATCGGCACATAACGTTCTTTATGACCTTTACCAAACACTTTAATTAGTTTATTAGAATAATCAATGTTGCTTTCCTCTAAGTTACAAAGTTCACTAACACGAAGACCAGACCCATATAAAAGTTCCATTATAAGCATATCACGTTTTCCTATAGCAGTAGTTGTATCAATTGAATTAAATATTGCATCTACTTCATTTTTATATAGAACTTTAGGTAATGTTTTATCAGCTCTTGGTGTTTCAATTTCTTCAAACGGATTTTCGCTAGTCATTCCTTCAGCTACTAAGAATCGATAAAAAGTTCTAAGACTTGATAGTTTTCTTGCAATACTTTTCTTCTTATATCCGTTTGTAGAAAGGCTTGACAAATAATATCTTGGAATATTGTTCTTTGTTATTGATAATAATGAACCAAAGTTTTCCGATTTTAAATATTCCGCAAAATCCTCAATATCATTTATATATCCTTTTACAGTATCTTCTGAATAGTTTCTTTCAACATCCAAATATATTTCATACTTTTCTACAGCTGCTTGACTTTTTGCAAACATATCAACAGTAGGTGTTTTTTTAAGTTGTTGTTTTGCACCAACTTGTCTTACACTATTTTTTATACTAGGTTTTTTATGTTGACTTCTATTCATCTATAAACCTTCTTTAGAAATCAATTCTTGCATGTTTTTTATAGCGCGTTCTGCATATGCTGCTTTTCTACTTTTCTTATGCACTTTTTCTTCAAGTGGTGCAAATATACCAAAATTAACATTCATTGGATCAAAATGATCTGCACCATCTTCACCATGTGATGCAGAGATATAGTTTACTAAAGCACCATGTGCAGTGGTTGCATCAAGTGTTAGTATGTCTTTTCCTTCAAGCATTCTTGCCATATTAATACCTGCAATTAGTCCGCTTGAAGCTGACTCAACATATCCTTCTACTCCAGTCATTTGGCCTGCAAAGAAAATATTTTTATTTTTCTTCAGTTGATAACCGCTATTTAAAAGTTTACTAGAATTAATATATGTATTTCTATGCATTACACCATAACGCACAATATTTGCTTTTTCTAAACCAGGAATTAAAGAAAGAAGTTCTTTTTGTGCTCCAAACTTTAAATGCGTTTGAAAACCTACTAAATTATATAGGGTTTTTATTTTATTATCTTGTCTAAGTTGCACTACCGCATAAGGCCATCTTCCAGTTTTTGGATCATCTAAACCTACTGGCTTCATTGGCCCAAATAGTAATGTTTGTTTACCACGTTTAGCCATATCTTCAATTGGCATACAACCTTCAAATACCTTCATTTCGAATTCATGAGGAATAACGCATTCAGCAGTAATTAAATAATCATAAAACTTATCAAATTCTTCTTTTGTCATTGGACAATTAAGATAAGCTGCTTCTCCTTTATTATAACGAGATGCTAAGAACACTTTATCCATGTCAATTGAAGAAGCTGTTACAATTGGTGCAATTGCATCAAAGAAATACATATAACCGAGTCCTAAATATTCTTCAATCGATTTGTGAAAGTCATCACTTGTTAAAGGTCCTGATGCAATAATCGTAGGGCCCTCAGGAATACTAGTTACTTCTTCATTTATAATATTAATATTTTCAAATGATTTAAGTTTATTTGTAATATAATCTGAGAATAACTCTCTATCTACCGCTAAAGCACCACCCGCTTCAACCTTTGTTGCATCAGCTGCTTCCATAATCAAAGAGCCAAGCATTCTCATTTCTTCTTTTAATACACCTACTGCATTTTCTAAACTAGCTCCTCTTAATGAGTTACTACAAATAAGTTCAGCAAATCCACTTGTTTTATGTGCAGGTGTCATTTTAACAGGACGCATTTCATATAAATTTACATTATAGCCTCTTTTTGCAAGTTGATAAGCTGCTTCACTTCCTGCAAGCCCAGCACCAATTACATTCACTATTTTATCC
>CAJGCS010000121.1 GCA_904501965.1 uncultured Bacilli bacterium
AAAATTCATGATAAAGCTTTTGATACAAAACCCACAACATTCTTTAAAGATGCTTTAAAAAGATTTTGCAAAAACAAATCTTCAATCGTTGCATTTGGGATTATTGCGATTTTAGTTTTACTTGCAATTTTCCTTCCAATCTTCTCTAATAAAAATGTAGATTACATTGAAAAAAGAGAAGCTTTCCTAGAACCAAAACTATTTGATGCTGGATTTGGTTTTTGGGATGGTACAAAAAAATACAAAAATATTGTTTTAGATACAACAACAGGATTACCTGCTGAATTCTACGGACCTGGTGTATTAGATCTTGAAATTGTCGGTAAAGAATATATTGATAATACAAATAATTACGGCCTTGGTGGATATGCCGTACTTATAAATGATGGGACTTTAGAAACTTCATTAGATGACCCTGCTACTTTAGATGTAGTAGAACCTGGTTCAACTAAAAATACAACTTTATATTCATATCCTACAATCTTTACTGCTGATGGCAATTATACTGTTACAGTAAAACCATACAATAAAGAAGGATATAATAATGGCGAACTAGCTGAATATTCTGTTTCTATTCGTTACCCAGTTAAATATATAAATAAAGACGATAAAGAAGAAACAAAATATGAACAATACTTAATTAAAGATTTTTCTAAAGATTATTCAGAATTTACACTTAACATTAGTGAATATTTAAAGCAAAATGGTATTGAAAGATTAGAAGATAGTTCATTACAGTTTAATATTAAACCTTCTTCTACTCAAGGTGTTAGAAGTTACTTAATGTTTGAACAAATTATATTTAATGCTGATGAATCAGTAGAAAATTATAAAGATCTAACAGAAAGTATTTCATTACTTGATGCTAATAAATCATTCTCACTTGAATTAAATGCCAACCGTGAAAAACCTCTTGGTTATTGGTCTGCAACTTCAATTAAGAACGTTCATGCTGTTGAAATATTTAAATGTAATTTTACATATGATACATACGCAGAACCTTATGCAGACGAAAAATTCACTTATGCCTACTCTGAATTAGAATCTCTAAAAAAGAAAGGCTACTGTGATTTTGATAAAAAGGATATTCCTGGAACATTTGTAAATTTAAATCCAGATAAATGTCCAGTATCAGAAGTAACAGGCGTTAAATATGCGTCTACAACTGGTAAACCGTTAGATGTTTATTGTGTTGCAAGAGGTTATTTAACATATAAACATGGTACTGATGAAAACACTTATACTCAAACACCAAGATTCTTATTTGGTACTGATGATAAAGGACACGATGTATTCAAAAAATCATTTAGAGGATTAAGAACATCTTTAATCTTAGGTGTTTGTACAGCTGCATTCTGCTTTGCATTCGGATTGGTTTGGGGAGCAATATCTGGTTACTTTGGCGGAATGGTTGACCTTATTATGGAAAGAATTATTGAAATTATTGGTGGTATTCCAACAACAATTCTTTTGACTTTGATGATTTTGAAATTTGGTAACAACTTCTTTGTATTCGTTACCGCACTATGTTTGACAGGATGGATGGGGACAGCCGGAAGAACAAGAACTCAGTTCTACAGATTCAAAGGACGTGAATACGTACTTGCATCAAGAACTCTTGGTTCTTCAGATATAAGATTAATTTTTAAACATATTTTACCAAACTCAATGGGTACAATTATTACAGGTAGTGTACTTATGATCACATCTGTAATCTATAGTGAAGCTTCACTTGCATACTTACAACTTGGTCTACAAGGTACATCATCATTTGGTGTTATGATGTCAGATAACCAACAATATCTACAATCATATCCATACCTTGTATTAGAACCAGCCGTTATCATCTCACTTATGATGATTTCATTCAACTTATTCGGTAATGGTCTAAGAGATGCATTTAACCCATCATTGAAAGGAAGTGAATAGCATGTCAGATAAAGTATTATCAGTAAAAGACTTAGTTATTAACTTTAGAACAGATAGTGGTATCTTACATGCAGTTCGTAATGTATCTTTCGATTTAGAAAGAGGGGAAACATTATGTATCGTTGGTGAATCTGGTTCTGGTAAATCAGTTACATCAAAAGCAATTATGGGTATTCTTGCAAATAATGCAATCATTGAAAATGGTACAATCATGTATCGTGGTGAAAACTTACTAGAAGTTTCTGAAGAAGAATTCTATAAGATTCGTGGACACAAAATTGGAATGATTTTCCAAGATCCACTTTCATCACTAAATCCAATTGTTAAAATTGGTAAACAAATTACAGAAGCGATGTTAATCAATTCTAATCAATTAAAAATTATGTATCAAGATTTAATCTCTGATGATTTAATCGCATACAAAAACAACTATGCAAGACGTGACATTAACGTTGCTAATGCTAAAAAGAGTTTAGCAGCTTATATTAAAGACACTAAAAAAGAACTTGCAAAACCTGAAAACAAAACAAAAGAAAAACGCGAAGAATTTGCAAATAGCGTTAAAACTAAAAAACAAGAAACATTAGAAACTATTAAAAAACATAAAACTGAAGCAAAAGAAAAAGCACCAGCTTTAAAAGCTAAATTAGCCGAAACTAAAAAACAAGCTAAAGTTAAGGTTAAACAATATAAAGTTCAAATCACAAAAGAACATCAAGCTAATCTTAACCATCTTAAAGATGAACTTGCATCTGGAAGACTTACAACTGATGCATATAGTGCACAAGTTGAACAAGAAAATTTAGCTTTCCAAAACAAACTTAAAATTACAAAAGCAGAAGCAAAACGTCGTGCAATTGAAGTAATGAGAGAAGTTGGTATTCCTGAACCTGAACGTCGTTTCAAACAATATCCGTTTGAATTCTCAGGTGGTATGAGACAAAGAATTGTTATTGCCATCGCATTAACAGCTGCTCCAGAAATCTTAATTTGTGACGAACCTACTACTGCTCTTGACGTTACAATTCAAGCTCAAATTCTTGAATTAATTAACAAAATTAAAAGAGAAAGAGATTTATCTTGTATTTTCATTACTCATGACTTAGGTGTTGTTGCTAACATGGCAGACAGAGTTGCAGTAATGTATGCAGGTAAAATCGTTGAATATGGAACTGCTGAAGAAGTATTCTTCGATCCACGTCACCCATATACTTGGGCACTTCTTTCAAGTATTCCTGATGTAGATAGTAAAGAAAGACTTGATGCAATTCCTGGTACTCCACCTAACATGGTTTACCCTCCAAAAGGTGATGCGTTCGCACTTCGTAGTAAATATGCAATGAAAGTTGACTTCGAAGAAGAGCCACCAATGTTTAAAATTACTGATTCTCATTATGCAGCTACATGGTTACTTGATGAAAGAGCACCAAAAGTAGAAATGCCTAAGATTGTATCAGAAAGAATTAGAATAGCTTTAGAGAAAGGAGATAAGTAACATGCCTATTAAAAGAGATTATGCAAAAGATGAAATGATGGATAATCTAATTAATAAAGAAACTAATGGTGAAATTGATGATGATCATGAAGATTTAAAACATGCTGAAGAATTCAATAAAAAACCAGAAAATGTTCAAATTGATCCTGAAGAAATTAAAGCTTTTAATGCTAAATATGGTGTTAACAGACGTGTTAAAAATAAACCTGAATTACGTCAAAAGAATATTATTCTTTCTGTTAAACATTTAAAACAATTCTTCTTTTATGGCGTGGGTCGTCATCGTGGAAAAAATAAAGCCGTATCAAACATTTCATTTGATGTTCATGAAGGTGAATGTGTAGGTATCGTTG
>CAJGCS010000122.1 GCA_904501965.1 uncultured Bacilli bacterium
ACTATTAATTAATAAGAAAGCAAGTGAAGTAAATGCTTGAGAAAGCGCGGCAGGAAGTCCAACTCTAAAGATTCTTAAAATTTCTTTAAAGTTTGGAACTAAATCTTTTATAGATAGCCTAATAACTGATTTTTTATCAAATATCAATAAAATGATACATGGAGCAATTATAAGCATATTTGCAATTACAGTTCCAAGAGCAGCTCCACTAATATCCATTTTAAAGCCTAAGATAAATACACCAGAGAAAATAATATTAAGAATGATTGAAATTACATTTAGTATAACTGGTGTAACAGTATCACCACTAGATTGTCTTGTTGCTTGGAAAGCATAAAAAACAAATAAGCCAATTAATTCAAAGGCACGATATCTAACATAGATTACTGAATATTTAAATATTTCATCTTTGGCACCCATCAAATTAAGAATGTTAGGGGCAAAGAAAAATAATAAAATATTTGAAATTACACCTACTGTAAAACACATTAATAGTAATTGAGCACTTACTTTTCTTGCAGAATCAGTTTTACCAGCACCTAGATATTGGCTCATTAAAGCAGAACCAGCTACCATGAATCCCATTGCAAGAGCTTGACATACATTAATGATTGGTGTTGTGACATTAATTGCGCTAAACATTGCTTCTAAGCTTTTTGATGCTACTTCTTGTTCTACTCCTGGAAGTACTATCTCACCAACATAGTATAAGTCGACAACATCATGAATTGATTTTAAGAAATTACTTAACATAATAGGAATTGCTAGTAAAAAGATATTCCACATTATATGCTTACTCTTAAGCATCATTTCTGTTTTGCCTTCATTACTACGTTTCTTAAATTTAATTTTAAAGATTTTATTACGTTTACCAAAGTAAACGAAACAAAAAATTAAGATTACTAAAATAAACATATAATCCCTTCTTCCAATTAAAACATTATACCATAATTTTTGTTAAATTTATTTTATTTTGCTATATAAATTTTTATGCATTATGGCCTATAGTTTGACTTTTTATACAATATTTGGTAAAATAAAAGTATCTTATATAATATGAGGTAATATTATGGAAATTGAAAACAAAAAATTAAAATTGAATTATAAAAATACCATTTTAATTGGTATGGCATTTTTCTCAATTACGCTTCTTTGGACTGTTTATGGCCAATATTGTCCAAAACTAATTACAAAGATTTTAATTGATTCTAAACTATGTGCTACTGAAAATGATACACTATTCCCTGTAGGGATTATAATGGCACTAGATAATGCCCTTGCATTATTTATGTTACCAATATTTGGAACATTATCTGATAAAACAAAATGTTCATTCGGTAAACGTATGATCTATATTTTCCCAGGTATGATTATTTCATCAATTATTTTTCCATTTATTGCAGTTGCATTCTTAGTTGCTCCATCTTTATATGGTGTATGGGCACCACTAGCAATTGTTATTCTTGTAATCTTAATGGGATTAGTTCTAATTGTAATGAATATTTATAGAAACCCAGCTGTAGCTTTAATGCCAGACGTAACACCTAAACCACTTCGTTCTAAAGCTAATGGTATAATCAATTTCGTTGGTTATGTTGGTGGTGCAATAGCAGGTATTCTTGCAATGTTCTTTACAATCGATAAAGGAGCACATTATCCAATCTTTGCATTTGTAATTGCTTCTGTATTTATGATTGCTGCAGCAATTATTCTTGTTACTAATATTAAAGAAAATAAACTTTTAGAAGAAAATAAAAAATTAATGTTAGAAGGCGAAAAACAAAGTGAAACTTTCTCAGATGTAGAAGGTGGAGAAAAATTATCAAAAACTGATAAAAAGAACTTTGTAATTATTTTACTTGGTGTATTATTCTGGTACTTTGCATTTAATGCAGTTGAAACATTTGCACCATTATTCTGCGAATATATTTTAGGTCACGAAAATATGGGTGGTACAATTGTTATTGTACTTACTGCTTCTTCTTTAATTTCATTTATGCTACTACTTAACCTTCCTGCTAAAATCGGAAGAAAATGGACAGTTATTGTAGGTATTGGAACAATGATATTCGCATTCCTTGGTATCATTATTACAATGCTTGCAAGTGGTGTATTCTCAAGCAATTATGAAATTAATGATGCAGTTAAAGAAATGTGGAAAACAAGAGTTATTATAATTTATGTATTTGTTGCATTCTTAGGTTGCGGTTGGGCATTAATTAATGCAAACTCATATCCAATGGTTGTAGAACTTGCTTCTGGTAAAAATATAGGTAAATACACTGGTTTATATTACACATTTGCAATGGTTGCTCAAACATTAACACCAATTATCTCAGGTGCTTGGATGCAATATGGACAAAGTAAAAATGGATTAAATTTACTATTTATTTATTCATTAATAATGAGCGCTATAGCACTTGTTACTATGTTATTCTTTACTGAAAAGAAAAAAGTAATTAAAAAATCTAAAATTGGTTTTGAAGCATTAGATAATGACTAATAAAATAAAAGAAATCAAAAACATAAGTTTTTGATTTCTTTTTTTATACTTCCTATTACTTTTATAATTTCATCTTCTTCTTCAGTTGTAAAAATTACAAGAAGTTTTTTAATATTCGTCTTAAGAATGTTTTTAACATGTGGTATATCATTTCTTATAGTATTACTTAATATTCGAACATCACAATTATTTATATCACAAAGAATTGGAAACTCATTATTATATTCATCAATAAGCTTATACTTACTATTAATACATGATCCACATTTTTTGTTTATAAAACCTTTTGATGATGCGATGAAACATTGATTTGACACCATTAAATCACATCTTCCATAAATAAAGTATCCAATAGTAGCTTTACTTGAAGAAATTAAGTTTAATTCATCTTTTTCAAGTTCATTCGATAAGTAAATTTTACTAAATCCAAGTTTTTCAAGTAAATTAATCGATTCATTATTTAAAACATTCATATAAATAGATGCAACAAGTTCATTAGATTCATAATTGATTTGACCAAGATTATGAATCATAGCATTTGTTTTAATTTTCTTTTCAAAACGATCATTATAGTTTTCATTATAATAAATAGTATTTATACCTAGCTTCTCACATGTTTCTTTTTGAAGTTCATTAAAACATACAACTTCAATAAGATCATCAGTATCTACAATATTAACTTCATTAAATTCATTTATTAATAATTTTTCTCGTTCTACTTTACCAATTAATTCTTCTTCTAAAAGTTCAATTACTTTTCTTCTAAGTTCATTTAACTCCTTTATTTGGAAAAATGCTTTTTGATCATATGAAACTGTAACATTTATACATTTAAATAAAGTATTATTTAATTTTAAAAGTTGTTCCTTAATACGAGTTTCATCAATAGGATTATTTGCAACTTGTGTTAGTTTATCAGATTTACATGTTACAAAAGCATCTTCACAAAAAGCAGATAAAATCATTTGTTCATTATGTTTTATACGAATTTCAAGTTCAATATCTCTTTTTAGAGGAAAGTTCTTAACTAAATTTAATGCATCTTCTTGTAATTTATAATCAACTGTCTTATAAACAGTATCGCCGACATTACAAGGAGTATTTAAAACAATCGTAACTAAACTATTTTTAGGAGCAAACTTAACAAGTTTATTATCTAAGAACATCTCATTTACATAAGCTCCAGTTTCACTTTTTCCTTTAAATCTGATTCCATCTTTAAAAGATAA
>CAJGCS010000123.1 GCA_904501965.1 uncultured Bacilli bacterium
ACAACTTCATTAAGTTTACAATTCGTCCATTTTGATATTAGTCCTTCTTTGACATCTAAATGCTTATAAATATCATATGCTATTACTTTATTTTGTTCCTTTGATTTTTCAAATACTTGTTTAGTAGTTTGATTTTTTGAAACCATTATATAACTTGCTGATCTTATTCTTACATCATGGATTAAATAATTTATTATTTCATTAAATTTATAATTTAATGCTTCTTCGTTTAATATCACAATTGATGCATGATTTAAATAAGGCTTCCTGTTTAATTGACTATATATTTCATTTATTGCCTCACTAATTTTCATACCTTTTCCTGTTTTAATCTCTGATGTCATATTAGTTGTTTGTCCATCTCTTTCTTCATATATTTCATATATTACCTCATATTCATTATCTTTCAAATCAATTCCTATTCCTGCCACAATTGCATAATCTTCAATTTCAAGCATTGTGCATCCTGAAACAAAAAATATTAATAAAAATAATATAAGTGATAAAATTTTTTTATTCATCTGGTACCCTCAAATATGTTTGTTTATAATCCTTTAATCTGAATGATGAAATATTATTTAAATAATTTACTCCAAATGATTTTATTTTTATAATATACATTATAAAAAATAATATTCCACACAATAAACCATATAATCCTAATATTGTCCCTAATAACAAAAATAAAAATCTAAATATTATTTCTGCTCCTGCTGTCTTGGGATTAATTAATGAAGTAACTGAAGTAAACGCTATAACTATCACAACACTAGTACTTATTATTCTAGCTTCTACTGCTGCCTGTCCAATTATTAATGCGCCAACTATGCTTAAAGAAGTCCCTAATAATCCTGATGTTTTTGTTCCTGCTTCTCGTAATACTTCAAAAGATAAAAGCAATAATAAACATTCAAAGAATACTGGGAAAGGAACACCTTGTCTTGATGCTGCTATACTTAATACTAATTTCATTGGCAACAATTCTTGATGATACATTAATAATGATACATAAATACCGGGTAATAAAATCGTTATTAAAAAACTTATAAATCGAAACATTCTATTTATTGATGCATAATACATATTAGTGTAGTAATCATCTACAGTTTGAAAACACTCACTAAATAAATATGGTAAATATATTACTGTAGGACTACCATCAATTAATACTATAATTTTCCCTTTTAATAACTCAAAAGCACAAACATCAGGTCTTTGGGTATCACCCACTGTATTAAATGGACTATACTTTCTATCTTTGATTTGTTCTTTTATATAATTAATATCAAAACTTTTAATTTTTTTTATTTTATTTATTCTTTGTTTCAGTATTCTTAAAGATTTTAAATTAACTGTTTTCTTTAAATATAAAATACCTATTTTATATTCACCGTCATTTAAAGCTTTGTATTCTACTTTTAAATCTTTTCTTCTTATTTTATTCCTAATTAAACTTACATTTGTAATTATATTCTCTATTAACCCTTCTCTTGGGCCTTTGATAATTTTTTCATTATCCGGTTCTGATACACTCCTTAAGTATAGTCTTCTTAATTCTACACTGTATATTCTATTTTCTGTATAATCAAAGACAACAACATTTCCATCTATTATTTTTTGGATTACTGCATTATAATCTTTTTCTTCTTTTACATTTGGAAATAGTATTAATTTTTGATTTAGTTCATATTTTTTAATTATTATTTCTCCTATTTTTTCTAAATCTACTAATCCTTCAAAATAATAAATATTAGATAACAAATTATTATCTTTTATAATAGGATATTTTATAAATGAGGAATCGTTACTAAAATGTTCATTTAATTTTCTTTCAATGTTTTGCATATTTTCCACCATTATTATTATTAACAAAAACAAAAAAAAGATACTAATAGAATTAGTTATTCTATTAGTATCTCTATTTTTTTCTTATTGATGGATGGGTTAGGTCAAAGGTTTTAATTTCTCCTTTAGAAGTAAAACAAATCTTGCCTATTGTTTCTTCATCTAAAGATACAACAATTCCTTCACCATATACTTTGTGTATTACAAAGTCACCAACTTTATATTTATTATCATTTTTTACTATATCATCTTTTTGTGTTGGCATCTCAAAATCAACTTGTTTAATACCATATTCATCATCAACATTAAATGTTTTTTTAGTTTCAAACTTATTGGCCCCTGAAAATTCTAATAAAAATTGAGATGGTCTATTTTTTGAAATGCTTCCATATAATAATCTTCTTTTTGCCGAAGTCAAATAAAGTTTGTTTTTTGCTCTTGTTACGGCAACATAAGCAATTCTTCTTTCTTCTTCAATTTCATCGCTTTCAGATAAGACAACATAAGATGGGAATACTCCATTTTCTAATGCCACTACAAAAACAGTATCAAATTCAAGTCCTTTTACAGAATGAATAGTTGATAATGTTACACCTTCATTAGATTGACGTTGATTTTGCAATTTATCATCTGATAATATTGCTTCATCAAATGCATATATTAATTTATCTTTATTTGATGCAATTTCTCCATTATTTTCAATTTGTAACAAAATACTCTTAAATTCCATTAAGTTTTCTTTTCTTTCTTCCTCGTTTTCATCACCTTCATATACTGACAAATAATCAGTTTGTATTAAAATATGTTCAAAAAGCTCAGTCAAACTTAATATTTCTAATTTTTCACTAAAATCTAAAATCATTTGTTTAAACTTTGATAATGTATTATATTTACTTGCGCTAATAGATTTAAAAGCTTCAATAGCATCAAACAAAGATAACGAATAAGTTTTGGCTAGTGCTAATAAATCTTGGATTGTTTTTACTCCTAAGCCTCTTGCTGGTTCATTAACTATTCTTTTAAAACTCATCATATCATCATGATCTATTGTTAATTTTAAATACGCAATAATATCTTTAATTTCTTTTCTTCTTAAATAACTTATACCACCAAAAATTTTATATGGTATATTATTACTTATCATTCCTAATTCAAAGTTTCTACTTATTACACTTGATCGATATAGAATAGCAAAATCATTATATTTTTTATTATGATATTTTATTCCTTCTTTTATTTTAGAAACAACATAATCAACTTCATCTCTCTCATCATTCAAAGATTGAACTACAACATCAGTATCATTTCCTTTAATCTCAGAAAATAGTAATTTTCCCTGTCTATCAATATTATTTGAAATTAATCTATTTGATCCATCTAATATTGTTTGTGTTGAACGATAGTTTTGATCCAATATAATAATTTTATGTTCTGGGAAGTCTTTTTTAAATAATTGCATGTTTTCATAGTTAGTCCCTCTAAAACTATAAATAGATTGATCATCATCACCAACAACAAATAAATTTCTATGATTTAGAGCTAGTAGCTTTACTATTTTATATTGAATTAAGTTTGTATCTTGAAACTCATCAACTAATATATAATGAAATTTTGAACGATATTTTTCTAATATATCAAGATTAGTACTAAATAATTCATATGTTTTTAATAACAAATCTTCAAAATCTAATAATGATAATTCTTTCATTAAATCTTCATACTTATTAAATATTCTTTGTTCAATTGGACTACTTGGTTTTAAATTGAAACATTTATTATAGTTAATCATTTTACGCATTTGTTTTGGCGTAAACTTCTTTTTATCAATATTTAACTGTTCTAAAGCATCAGTGATAATTTTCAATTGATCTTCTTCATCAA
>CAJGCS010000124.1 GCA_904501965.1 uncultured Bacilli bacterium
GGAATTGCTGGATCTTCATGCAAATGTGTACCGATTCCATGACCTGTAAAATCCATAACGATTCCGTATCCAAATTGTTTAGCATATGTCTCAATAGCATGTGATATATCCGATAATCGATTATTTGGTTTTGCGAATTTTAAGCCTTCAAATAATGATTGTTTCGTTCTTTCTACTAGTAGTTTCTTTTCTTCTGAAACATTACCACATAAATGTGTTCTAGCAGCATCTCCATGATATCCTTTGTAATTTGCACCGATATCAATGGATATAATATCACCATCTTTTAATACTTTGTTTTTGTTTGGTATACCATGAATTACAACCTCATTGATTGAAGCACAAATTGATGCAGGATAACCATTATAATTTAAGAATGATGGTGTTGCACCATTTGCAACAATCACATCGTATGCTATTTTGTCAAGTTCTTTAGTTGAGATACCTGGCTTGATAGCTTCTTCTACTGCCTTATGTGCAAGTGCAGTAATTCTTCCTGCTTCTTTCATTAAGTTAAGTTCGCGCTCACTTTTAATTGTAATCATCGATCCTCCAAAGCAATAACAATGTCTTTTACAACCTTATCAATTGGTTGTTCACTGTTAATTTTTAACATAAATCCTGAATCTGTATAATATTTAATAAGCGGTTCTGTTTCGTTATAATAAACTTTAAGACGTTTTTTTACAGTTTCTTCTGTATCGTCATCACGTTGTACAAGAGGTTCATTACAGTGATCACATAAACCATCTTTTAAAGGTTTTTTTGTAATTAAGTTATAACCTTCTCTACATTTAGGACAACTACGTCTGTTAACAATACGTCTTATTACTTCATCATCAGTTATTTCCAAATCAATTACTGCTTCAAGTCTTTTTCCAATAATTGGAAGAAGTTCATCTAAGAACTTTGCTTGAGGAATAGTTCTTGGAAAACCATCTAATATAAATCCTTTTACACAATCAGGTTCTATTAATCTTTTTTTTACGATTTCATTAGTTACATCATCAGGACATAATTGACCTTTTTCGATATAGCTATTAGCTAAAATGCCTAGTTCTGATTTTGATGCAATCTCTTTTCTAAAAATTTCACCCGTAGAAATGTGGGGTATGCCATAGTACTCTTTAAGTTCTACAGCATACGTCCCTTTTCCAGATCCAGGGGCACCTAATAAAACAAGATGCATATTTTACTCTCCAGATTATTTTAAGAATCCTTTATATTCTTGTGATTGAGCTTGAGTTTTAATTTGTTTAACAGTTTCAAGTGCAACACCAACAACGATCATTAAACTTGTTCCACCGATTTGAACAGATTGTGGTAAACCTTCTCCAATACCTGAGAAACACCATGATACGATGATTGGAAGTGATGCTAAAACAGTTAAATATGTAGCACCTAATAAAGTAACTTTGAATAATGTCTTAGAGATAAATTGTGCTGTTGCTTCACCTGGTTTAACACCTGGGATATAAGCATTATTTTTCTTTAAGTTATCTGCAACTTTATCAGGGTCAATTTGTAAGAATGAATAGAAGAATGCAAATACGAAAATTAAGATTACGTAAATTGCATAACCAATTGGTTCTGTATAATTAAATATTCTGTTTAACCATGTTACCCATTCGCCAGTTACTTTACCACCACTTGTTACAAAGTTTAAAACTGTTGTAGGAAGTGATAATAATGTAGATGCGAAGATTACTGGGATAACTGATGCAGAGTTTAATTTAATTGGCATGTTAGAATCTTGGTTACCTCTGATTTTAGCAGCTGCTGGTCTGTTTGAGTATTGAATAGGAATTTTTCTAACAAGACCTTCCATCCAAATAACTGCACAAACGATTGCAACAAAGAATAAAATCATAAGTATAAATAAGATCCAACCCCAGGCATTAGTTGCACCACCAGCTACATTTCCTGCATTCCAGAAGTATTTAGATGCTTCTCCTGTAATGAAGAATTTGTACATTGCAGTAAACATTGAAGGGAATCCAGCAATGATACCTGCAACGATTAATAATGATGAACCGTTGCCAATACCTTTCATTGTGATTTGGTCTGCAAGCCAAAGTGTAAATGCAGTACCAGCTGTAATAACAAGCGCAATGAAGATATATACAAAAATATTTAATTCAAAGTTTTGAAGTTGTGTAAAGTAGTAAGTACCATAACTAGCTTCATAACCGATTACAAGTGCTAAAGCTTGTACGAAAGCCAAGAATAGAGCAATATATCTTGTCCATTTATTTAGCTTTTCTTTACCAGCTTCTCCTTCTTCTGCCCATTCTTTAAATTGTGGAATTACATCCATTTGTAATAATTGAACTACGATTGAAGATGTAATATATGGGCTAATACCTAATGCAACAATAGAGAATGATGATAATGCACCACCACTAAAGATGTCTAAGAAACCGAATAAGTCTCCTTCTTCACCAGTTCCACCTTGATAGTTTAAGAATGGTAATTCAACATTAATAGCGATTCTCCATACTGCAAGACATAATAGAGTAAATAAAATCCCTAATATGATCTTTTTGTGCTTTTTGAAGAAGTTTTCTTTTTTAGCCATTATTAAGCCACCTCTGCAGTTCCACCAGCTTGGCTGATTTTTTCAAGCGCAGTTTTAGAGAATTTAGCTGCTTTAATAGTAAGAGCTTTTGTGAATTCTCCGTTGCCTAATACTTTCACTCCTTCATATTCTTTTTTAACTAATCCGGCATTTTTTAAAGCTACTACATCAACTGTAGTTCCAGCTTCAAATTTTAAATTGATATCACCAAGGTTAACTACTGCATACTCTTTACGAGAAACATTAGTGAAACCTCTTTTTGGTAATCTTTTGAATAATGGTGTTTGACCACCTTCGAATGCAGGACGTACACCGCCGCCGCTACGTGCGTTTTGACCTTTGTGACCTCTTGTAGCAGTTTTACCCATGCCGCTACCAACACCACGACCAACACGTTTTTTAGCGTGTCTTGCGCCTGCAACTGGTTTTAATTCATTTAGTTTCATATACTAGTTGCCTCCTTATGCTTCTTGAACACTTACTAAGTGTGCAACTGTTTTAATCATTCCACGAATTGCTTCGTTATCAACTTTTGTAACAGTACTTTGAAGTTTCTTTAAGCCTAATGCTTTTAATGTAGCTACTTGGTTTTTTGGACAGCAAATAGGACTTTTTACTAATTTAATTGTAATAGTTTTTTCAGCCATTATTTCCTACCTCCTAAAGAATTTCTTCAACAGTTTTACCACGTAATGCAGCTACTTGTTCAGCAGTTCTTAATTCTTTTAATGCTTCAAATGTAGCGCGTACAATGTTAACTGGAGTACTTGATCCTTGTGATTTAGAAACGATATCTTGGATACCAGCAAGTTCAACAACGTTACGAACAGGACCACCTGCAACGATACCAGTACCAGCTGGAGCAGGTCTTAAGAATACTTGACCAGCACCATGAACACCAGTAATTTCATGTGGAATAGTTGTATTAACCATTGGAACTGTAATAATGTTTTTCTTAGCAGCTTCTACTGCTTTTTTGATAGCTTCTGGAACTTCTTGAGCTTTACCTGTTCCGAAACCTACATGACCGTTTAAGTCACCAACTACTACTAAAGCAGCAAAACGCATACGTCTACCACCTTTAACAACTTTAGTTACACGATTGATAACAACAACACGTTCTTGATATTCTTTTTCAAC
>CAJGCS010000125.1 GCA_904501965.1 uncultured Bacilli bacterium
ATATTATAACGAAGATGAATACTACAAGATGATTAATGGAGATGCTAGAGAATCTGATTTGTTAACTAAAATTTCATATAATAAACACGCTATTGTTGTATTAGAAGGAATAAGCATGTACTTAACAAATTTAGAATTAAAAAAACTGATATCAAATATAGGTAATCATTTTGAAAATGTAAATTTATTAATGGATTGCTATTCTATGTTTGCTGCAAAAATGTCAAAATATAAAAACCCAGTAAAAGATGTTGGAGTCACAAAGGTTTATGGGCTTGATAATCCTGAATTAGTAGTTGATAGTAATGTCTTTTTTAAAAAAGAACATGAAATGACACCTATTAAATATATAGAAGAATTAAAAGGTTTAGAAAAATTCGTTTTTAAAAAATTATATGCTGGTAATTTATCAAAAAAATTATATAAATTATATGAATTTGAAAAATAAACAAATTTAAATTTATCATTTAGAAATAGGGGTATGCAAATTCCGATACAGGGGTATGCTAAATTTTTTAATTGAATTATTCACTAAAGTAATTACTAGAAAATAAAAAGAAGATCTATTTTTTATTTTTATAGGGTATTTTAGCTAGTTTTAGTTAGAATACCTTATTTTTTTATACATTTATGATACATTTAGATTTAAAGACTAGGTGAGACTGACCACGGACTCGAACCAATAAGAGATAATGGTGGAAAATTTTCGTTTATAATATAATTAATTTAAAAACAAATTAAAAAATGAATTTCTTGATGAAAATGGTAAATTGCAATAAAGATATTGGATTTACTTAGATAAATAAAATTTATACTGCTAATAAAAATTAATTATCCTTCTTTTAGTAATCAATATATATGCAATATTCATAAATATAAATATTATATATGTTATAATAGCGTTTGTAGAATGATAATACTTTTTATCGAATATAATTTTATTTGGAGTTTTTTATGCAATTATGGACATTTGAACATTTTGTTACACTCATACCAACTGTTATTATTATGATTTTAATAACATTTTTACTTAGTAAATTATTAAAAAACAAATCATACAAAGTTAGAATGATACCATTTCAAATAAATGCTGGGCTACTACTACTTAGCGAAATTCTTAAGCAAGTTATATCTATTATAAAAGGTTATGACTTATATCATATTCCACTTCATGTTTGTTCACTTTTTATTTTCTTAGTTCCACTTATGGCATTTTATAGAGGAAAAGGTGAAAAAGTAATTAGATCATTAACATGTACTGTTTCACTATCACTTTGTATATTTATGACAGTTTATCCAAATCTGATTTATTCAGATATGAGTATTGCTAATTTCTTTAAAGATTATTTTGAGTTTCACACAGTATTTTTCCATAATTTAGTAATATTTGAATTTATGCTAATTATTGGCCTAAACTTACATTCGACAAAGGGATTAAAACATGGTAAATACGTATTAATTGCATCTAGCATCTATGCAAGTATTGCAGGTATAGTCTCACAAATACTAAAAACAAACTTTAGTAACTTTTATACATGTAATATTGGACCAGTAAATGACTTTGTAAATATTGTTAAGAATAGTCTTGGATATGGAGCAGGTCAAACTATATATGTAATTATATTATTATTATTACATGTTGCCTTCTTCTATGGATCATATAAACTTTATTGTTTATTAGACTTTTTATTAGTTAAGATTAGAAGTAAGAAACAAAAAAATTAGATTTAAAACAAGCCAACAATTATGTTGGCTTGTTTTTTTATATTATAAAATTAATTAAAGTGATAAATATTTACTATTTTATGTTATAATATATATGAGGTATATTTTATGGAAAATTTAATAATCATTGCAAATCAAAAAACAAACTATCATATAGTTCATAGTAAATATTCAGGTGAATGTATACGTTATGCTTGTGAAGAGTTACAAAAGTATTTATATAAATCATTAAACTACCCAATACCGATTTTTTCAGATAAATGCGCAAAACGTGGTCCTGAGATAATTGTTGGACATGCAAGAGAATATTCTGCTTTTAATGAGCTTAACGATAAATCAAACGAAGCATTTATGATTAAGGTAATTAATGAAGATATTGTAATTACTGGTAATAGTGATAGAGCTGTTATATATGGTGTATATAAGTTTTTAGAGGAGTTTATTAATTTTAGATGTTTTAGCTATGACTGCGAAACATATACTAAACTTTCTTCATTAAGTATTCCAGGTGACTATGCACTTGTTCAAGACTTTACATTTGAATATCGAGAAGTTTATTTTAAAGATGCTTTTGATGCATCATTTGCATCTAAAAATATGTTAAATAGTAATCTTGCAAAACTGGGTCCAGTTCATGGTGGTAAGGTTAAATGGTATAATTTCCATCACTCTTTTTCTGATTTAATAAATCCAAATGAATATTTTGATACTCATCCTGAATATTTTTCATATATTGATGGAAAAAGAATTAAAGAACATACAGAACTTTGTTTATCAAATGAAGATGTATTTAATCTATGTTTAAAAAAGGTTAGAACTTGGATTAAAGAAAATCCTGAATGTAAAATTTTTTCCGTTGCCCAAGATGAGTGGATGGGTCACTTTATAAAGATGGCTTGCGAGTGCGATAGTTGTAAAAAAATAGATGAAGATAACGGATCGCAAAGTGGTTCTATTATTACTTTTGTTAATAAAATTGCAAATGCTATTAAAAAGGATTATCCTGATATTTTAATACATACATTTGCATATCAATATTCAAGAAAAACACCTACAAATGTAGTTCCTTTAGAAAACGTAATTGTTAGACTTTGTAATATCGAATGTTCTTGGTCTAGATCAATTGAAGAGTCGGCTCTTATGGATGATCAAAGTGAGTCGGCAAAGTTTTATAACGATTTAGTAAACTGGAGTAAAATCACAAATAGACTTTATATTTGGGATTATTCAGTTAACTTTAGAAACTATCTTCTTCCTTTTCCAAATTTACGTGTCTTAGAAAAAAATATTAATTTGTATAAAAAACACGGTGTTAAGGGTGTTCTTATGCAAGGTAACTTCTCACATGGTGGTGGGGGTTATTTAGACGAATTAAAATCATATGTTACCGCAAGACTTTTAAGAGATGATTCACCAACTCTTGATGCTTTAGTAAAAGAATTTGTTTGTGCATATTACGGAAAATATTCAGCTAAATATGTCCTTGATTATATATATCTATGGGAAGATCAAGTAAAAGGACATGATTTATGGTTATATGATGATGCAGATCACTTAATGTTTACGGAAAGTGCTATTAATAAATCATTTGATTTACTTAATCAAGCATTAAAATATGCAAATAATGATACATATATAAAACGTATAAATAAACTTCTTCTTGGAATAGAATATCTGTATTTAGTTAGACTTGACATGGATACTCCTAATAGAAATTTACTAATAGATAACTTTAAACAAAAGTTACTTGATCATAACATAACTTAAATTTTTGAAAGAACATCACTAGATTTTTCAATTGAAGTCATGAAGAAAAGCAAATTTGCAAAAGATAGAGATAACTGGTACTCTTTATATTACATCATGAGATAAAAATAAAACCTGTTTAATAAATTGTGAAATACACAATTTTAATTAAACAGGTTTTTTTATTTATTTTATTCCATCCAAGAAGTATCACTTGGGTTTTGTTGGAACTTTAAGAT
>CAJGCS010000126.1 GCA_904501965.1 uncultured Bacilli bacterium
GAATTAACAAGTGATAATTCTCCAAAATCTTTATATTGATACTCCACAATTTTAGGAAGTTTTGTACCAATTGCTTGTTCTGTTTGATTTATGTGATAAAGTTTAATTATAAGTTTAGGAGTTTTAGTAATTAATAAGATACCACAAATAATTAATAATACTAATATTATTATAGCCGAAGGAATTACTAAAAATTGTATTACTTTAATATTTTTAACTTTTGGAACATTTTCTTCTTTAGTATTGACTTCTTTTCCCATTAGTTCATCTACAGTTACCCCAAGCATAATTGAAAGTGTTGGATATAAGGTAATATCTGGTAGTCCTTTCCCTGTTTCCCACTTACTTATTGTTTGTTTAGTTACAAATAATTTTTCAGCTAAATCTGTTTGTGTAAGGTTATTTTCTTCGCGATATTTTTTAATTCTTGTTGAGAGTTCCATCTTGTAATTATTCCTTTCACATATATTATAAGATACCTTTTAAATAGATTTGATACTTCAATTTTAATATAAGTTTAAAATAAATGCAATCATTTAAAGGTCTACTTCTAGTTGACTAAGCATTTTCATTTTATCATATAAGTTAAATCATGTCAAATAGTCTTAAATAAAACTATTGGATTTATCCAATAGTTTTTTTTATTACTGATTTTGTTTTTTTAGATTTCTTTTTCTTTTTATTAGATTAACAATATCTACTACTCCATACGGTAAATAATACAGTGCAAATAGTGGTATTGCAACAAGACCTAGAGGAAGTAAGTAAAGTAACTCTACAGGGAATAAATTCCAAAGAATCTCTAGAACTGCAGTTCCTTTTCCTGTACTTGTATAGAAGAAATTAGCTATTTCTGTACCACCAATTGAATAGTTTAATTGTGTAAAGACTAAATTTACAATTTCCATTATAGTAAGTAGGCATAGCAAGAAAAGTATTGCTTTAAAAATATCTAATATTTTAGGTCTATAGTATCCTAACGCAACAAATAAAAACGGTATGATAAATATTAACCCATGTTTTAGCCAATAAGTAAAAACATTATATCTAAGTAGATTAATTCCAACTCCTGCACAATCAGATGGTGCTGTGACAACCATCGCAAGCACGGCACCAAGGCTACCCATAAAATACATATAGGCGAATGTTGTTGATCTAAAGAATTTATTCATCTTGTTTCTTAATCCAAAGAATAGTGGATAAAGGATTACATTAATTGAGCACATATGAAGTGGAAGGCGTGCAAAGAAATTAATTCGTTGATTATTATCATCAGTAATTAAAGCAGTGAAAAAAGTAATCCATGTTGCAAAGAAAGCAATGCCCATTATAATCCAAATATATATAAGTTTTGCTTTTTCACTTCTTTTTCTAAAAATAAAATATGTGGCGATTGCCATTGCAGGAAAAAATAATACAACAAGAATATGAGTAATATTATACAGTTTAATTTCAACCATTGGTAAGTTAAATAATAAATTAAGAGCGTTTGTTAACATTTTTTTCACCTCGTTTGATAAATGGAAGTCCCATTAAATATAATACTCCCGTAATTGGGATTATTAAAGGAAGCCCGTATATAAATGGGATTGGGATTAAAGAATATAGTTGTTTTAATATAGGCAAGTTATTATGACTCATTGTATACATATAATTAGCTGTTTTAAATGACTCAAAATTTCTAAGGATAATGCTTGATAAAAATGCAATAAAATAAATACCTAGCGTTGTTAGTAAAACCCATGGGATTTGTTTAATTGATGGTGTAAACAATTTACATGAAATCATTACAATTGGAATTGCAACTAAATGAGTATGAATTATCCAATAGTCAAAAAACATATAATGAAAGATATTTCTACCACTTGTAATCATATGAATATCCGGAAAAACTAAAAGAGGTATTATTCCACCAACAAGTGATACAAAGTATAAATAGTTGTTTAAAAACTTCTTATTAACGATTAGTGCAATTAATGTAATAAAGATATTTATATTACAAAGTTCAAGAGGTAAAAGAGTTGTCTTTGAACCTTTTTCAAAAATTCTTGAACCTTCCCATCCGAAAAACATTCGTCCCATAAATATCAAGCAACATATGCTTGAAATAATAATCAATACCTTTCTAATAACTTTTTGGTCTTTTTTTCTTAATAAAAAGATTAGTCCTATGATATATAAAATATCAATTAATAAGTAAACAACATGTTGATAAGAAAATCTTGATGGCACTTCAAATATATTATAATTATTAATAAATGTAAGTATCACTTTATCACCCATTTCCTTTAATATTATTGTACACCATTTTTATGTATAAATCAATATTTTTTTAAAAAAACACATTAGAAATGTATCATATACAAATCTAATGTGTTTATATTATTTTTTATTTTCTCTTAGAATATTAAGTGGTTTTAATTTTCTTAAATATATAAGAGGGAAAATTGATGAGATTAAGCTTATCGCAAGTAGTAATAATAAAGTAATGAAAATAGTTAATACATCAATTCTAATGATTTTTAAATTGTAAATTGTTAAATGAACAAATCTTTCAAATGCACTAATCAATAAAGCATTAGAGATATATCGGCAAATAATCATACCAATAATTGATGCACAAATAATCATAAAACCAACGCTTAGAATTTTAAGGAAGAATATTAAACCAATATCCATAGTCTTTGTTCCTAATGCTTTTAAAACGCCTATTTCATAATTATTTTTTCTAATACTATTTACTCCAAATATGATAATATGTGCTAAGCTGAAAACAAGTAATAACCCAAGAATTAAGTAACATACACCTTCAAATACAAATAGTATTGTTTTAATTATAGGAATCATGAATACATCAATATCATCAATTGAGTAACCTAATTCTTTAGAAGTTTTAATAATAATATTCTTTTGACTTACATTTTCAAATCTAAGGCCATAAACATATGTCATCCCTTCACTTAGTGCTTTATGTACATCAGCAGATAACTGATTAGAAGATGAAAGTTTTGTGATATTTACTTCATATTCAAATACTTTTTCACCTGTTTCATTTTCAGATAATTTGTAAATCTTCATTGTGTGAGGTTCAAATTCATTTAAAGAAAGAAGTGTATACGAAGTGCCAAATAAAGTGTTATATAATGAATATGATAATACAACATCATTACCTTTTAATGTTTTTAAAATTGATCCACTTAAAGCTTTATCATAGTAAACACTTTTACCATCTTTTTCGTAATATGCATTTCTTAAGTTTACAGAAGTTTCTCTTACAAAATTAGCTTTGTTTAAATCACTATTAAAAATATAACAAATTCCATAGTTGTTATAAACATCTTCAAGAAACTCAATAAAACGAGGATTATTATTAAGAAGCGCAAAATAGCTTGTTGTATTTACGCCTTCGCTTTTGTATTTAGCTTCAAGTTCATATATATCACTATACTTTTCTTTATAGCCTGTGTAAATAACGCAAGAGTTCCCTGCATTCAGACAGGTACGGGTATCTGTCACATCTATGTTGACGAGCACGCAGACCTTGAAAAGGCGCTGAATATCGTAAACAACGCAAAAACAAGCCGTCCTTCCGTTTGCAATGCCTGTGAGGTAGTTTTAGTCAACAAGGAGGTTGCAAAGGAATTTCTGCCAAAATTAAGAGA